>CALBSF010000076.1 GCA_937927795.1 uncultured Rickettsiales bacterium | reverse complement strand
GTCTCGCATTATTTGCCTGATGATGTTCGGAAATCTTTTATTCATCCATTATCTTCCGAGCAAAAAATCGAAATGCTTAAAAATGCGGTGAAGCTCAAAGGAATTGAACGCTCAGAACTTCGTGAATTTGATAAAGAAGTTAAAAGTCAGTTAGGCGGTGAGGTTTCAGCTGATTCAGTGCCACTTGATCTGACTTTTGAAAAAATTGTAGGTACTCTTTCTATAATAGAAGAAATCGAGATGCTTCCACAAATTCAGGGTGATGAGATGCTTCGCTTTAAAAAACAAAATCCATCTTTAGCTTTTTTTCACGAGTGGCCAGATGAAAAATTATCTTTTATTTTATGGAAAATAATCGAAATTTGTAAAAAATATTCTAATTATTACATAGAACCAGATATTAAAATGTCGAATAAAACTGTTTCAATAAAATTTAGATATTTTACTAGAGTGAAATGACTATAACTGAAACCAAATTAATTCACCGAATGATACTACTCAAACTAGAAAAACTAATTGAAGACGAACTAAACATTAAACCTATTTGGAATAAACTAGAAAGTATAAAATTCTATAAATCAGTTTTTGAACTACCGAATATTTCAAAACTTTCTAAAGAATTTTTTGAAAAATTAAAACAACAAACCGACATTAAAATAAATTTCAAAAATTTTTCAAGATTCTTAAAAAATTTACTTTCTCAAATTAGTTATTTTGAAAAAGGAAATGCCACTTCTAACGTTCAAATTCTTTCATCAATTGAGGCTAGATTATTAAATTTCGATTTAATTATTGTGGCATCATTAAATGAGGGCAGTTTTCCTAGCATTGCAAGTGATGATTGGCTGGGGAAGAAAATAAAAAAAGATTTAGGAATTGATAAAAATTTACAAAAAATTGGGCAAAATGCCTATGATTTTTGCAACTATTTATCCAATAAATCTATTACTCTAACTAGGTCAAAAGAAAGTGCGGGCACTACCTTAATTGAGTCTTTATTTTTATTAAAATTAAAAACCTTAATCAAAAAAATTGGCATAAATTTAAATCAAGGCGAAGAATATTTTAATTATTTAAAAAATTTAGATCAAAATATAATTGCCATAAGTCAAAATCATCAAGCTAAAAGCGGCATCAAATCTGATCTCAAAAGAATTTCAATTACTGATATTTCAAAATTAATTGCAGATCCATATTTTGTTTACGCTAAAAGAATTTTGCAATTAAAAGAGCTTAAAGAAATTGATTATGAAGGATCATATGCAGAGTTTGGAAGCTTTATTCATAAGGCTTTGGAAGAATTTATTAAAAATCCGCAATCAGTAAATTTTGCAGAAATTTTTGATCAATATTTTTTAGCCAATAATGCAAAATTAATTTGGTGGCCAAAATTTGAAAATATTTTTAAGAATTTTATTAAAAAAAATGAAGATTTTATTAATTGTAAAAACTATTTAGAAATTCCTGCAGAACTTGAACTTGGCGATATTTTAATCAGCGGGAAAATTGATCGTTTAATTTTAAATGAAGATGGTTTGGCAGAAATTTTTGATTATAAAACTGGTCAAAATTCAAGCAAAAAAGAGGTTTTTTCTGGTCAAGATCCTCAATTAACTTTATCTGCGCTATTATTGATTGAAGGAATGATAAAAATAGAGCTAAATAATTTAAAACCAGAGCAAATTAATTCTTTAAATTATTGGAAATTATCCTCTTATAATAAATCAGAAATTATTGAAATTGCCAAAAATAATGAAGAAATAAAAATCTTAATTGAAGCAGCAAAATCAGGGCTTGTAAAGCTATTTGATAATTTCAATCAAGGAAAATATATTATAGAAACCCAAAATTCTAAAAATAACGAATATTGGCATTTAACTAGGTAAAGACTAATAGTTTCTAATGCCATTTCCCATCTATAATATAACATATATGCAAAATATTTTGAGGATAAAAACTCTTGACACCCGCCATCCTTGAAGCGAAGCTTCGAGGATCTCGCGAGTCTTATCTTCAGAGCCTAAACTCACGAGATCCTCGAAGCTTCGCTTCAAGGATGACGAGGTTTTGACATGACGACTACGCAAGATCCTCGAAGCTTCGCTTCAAGGATGACGGGGTTTGGATATGACAACTATTAGCAATCAATAATGCAAAAAACCAAACAAAGATACAAATTAACCATTGAATATGACGGCTCTAATTATTGCGGTTTTCAAAAACAATTTAATATTCAAACCAAGTCAATTGAAGAAGCTTTGGAGGATGCAATTTTTAAAATGTCACAAGAAAAAGTTAAAATTTTTGCCTGCGGCAGAACCGACACCGGCGTTCACAGCCTTGGTCAGGTGGTGCATTTTGATTTAGAAAAAAAATTTGAAAAACACCAAATTATTTTAGGATTAAATCATTTTTTGAGCAGCGAAAATATAGTAATAATTGACTGCGAATTAGTTGATGAAAATTTTCATGCGCGCTTTGATAGTAAGCAAAGATCTTATTTATACAAGATTATCAATCGCACCGCGCCTTTAACAATTGACAAAAACCGAGCTTGGCATATAGCAAAAACTCTCGATATTTCAGCAATGCAATTTGCAAGTGAATTTCTGATTGGCAATCATGACTTTTCTTCTTTTAGAGACAGTGAATGTCAAGCAAAAACACCAATAAGATCCATTGAAGACATTAGAATTGAAAAAAATGGCAGTGAAGTTTTAATTACCATAAAAGCAAAATCTTTTTTGCATCACATGGTAAGAAACATCGTTGGAACCCTTGTTTATATTGGTCTTGATAAGATTAATAGCAATGATATGAAAAATATTCTACAAGCAAAAGACCGCAAAAAATCAGGTCCCAACGCTCCAGCTTACGGATTATATTTTTTAGGAAGTTTATATTAAAATTATGTGAGTGGATAAATATTTTCCCTGGATTGCCACGCTTCGCTCGCAATGACGAGATCAGCATTTTGTCCATTATACCGTCATTACGAGCGAAGCGTGGCAATCCAGAAAAAAAATCCAAAAGCAATTTAGGTAAGTTTATATTAAGCCACTAAACATTAACAAACCGTCATCAGAGCCAGTATCGTCATCAATCGCTCTTTCTGGATGCGGCATCATTCCAAGAACATTTTTTTTATCATTAAAAACGCCCGCAATATTTAAAGCCGAGCCATTTGGATTAGCTTCATCACTTGAATTTCCAGATTCATCAACATAACGAAAAGCGATATTTCCATTACCTTCTAATTTTTTTAAAACTTCTGCGTCCGCAAAATATTGACCATCCATGTGGGCAATTGGTAATTTTAAAACCTGATTATGTTTATATTTTTTAGTAAATTCAGTTTTATTATCTTCAACCTTTAAATTTACATAACGACAAATAAATTTAATTTTTTTGTTGCGAAGCAATACTCCTGGAAGCAGGCCGCTTTCGGTTAGAATTTGAAAACCATTACAAATTCCAATTATTTTAGTTCCTTTATCAGCAAGCCTTTTCACCTCTTGCATTACTGGAGAAATTTTTGCCATTGCGCCACTTCTTAAATAATCGCCATAAGAAAATCCACCTGGAACCACAATTAAATCTAGATCATTATCAAGGGAAGTTTCTTGGTGCCAAATTTTTTGAACTTTACTGCCAACTTTTTGCAAAGCCACAACCGCATCGCGATCACAATTTGAGCCTGGAAAGGTAATTACTGCTGATTTCATAATTTATAAAACTTCGTATTTATAATCTTCAATAATTTTATTAACTAATAATTTATCGCAAATTTCATCAACAATTTCTTTGATTTTATCAGTATTGCTTTCTGCAATTTCAAGCTCTACAACCTTTCCTTGTCTAACTTGAGAAATTTGATGAAAGCCTAAATTTTTATTTAAAGCATTTTCTATAGCTTTGCCTTGAGTGTCTAAAACGCCTTTTTTAAGTGTAATTAAAATTCTGATTTTCATAAGTTTAAAATTTAATTCCTAAACGAGAAGCCACGTCTTTGTAAGCTTCAACTAAATTTCCAAGATCCCTTCTAAAACGATCTTTATCTAATTTTTCTAAAGTTGATTTATCCCACAATCTGCAACCATCTGGACTAATTTCATCAGCCAAAATGATTTTACCATCACTATCAAAGCCAAATTCAATCTTAAAATCAACCAATTTAATATTAATTTTAGCAAAAATATCGCTCAAAGCTTGATTAATTTTTAAAGCCATGTTTTTTATTTCTTCGAGCTGCGTTTTATTTATAACTTTTAAAACATAAATTGCATGATCATCATTGATTAGAGGATCTTGCAGCGCGTCGTCCTTGTAGCAAATTTCAAAAACTGCATTTGAAAGCTCCAAACCTTCTTCAATTCCAAGCCTTTTAGCCATTGATCCGGCAGCAACATTTCTGATAATCACTTCTAAAGGAATTATTTTAACCTTTTTAATTAACTGCTCGCGCTCATTTATTTTTTTCACAAAATGAGTTGGAATGCCTATTTTAGACATTTCAAGCATGATTTTTTCTGAAATTAAATTATTTAAAACACCTTTTCCTTCGATCACCGCTTTTTTTTGCGCATTAAAAGCCGTAGCATCATCTTTAAAATATTGAATCAGAAAATTTTCATCTTCAGTTTTATAAAGAACTTTCGCCTTTCCTTCGTAAATTTTTTCTAGTTTTTGCATGATTATATTTAAATTCAGTCCCACTTAGCAATTGGTGGAAGAGACATTAATATTGCTTCGGTATTACCATTGGTCATCAAACCAAATTTGGTTCCGCGATCATATATTAGATTAAACTCTGCATAAAATCCACGTTTTCTTAATTGATGTTGTCTTTGTTCGTCATTCCAGCCTTTAAACATATGCTTTCTGACTAATTTTGGAAAAATATCTAAAAACGCCAAACCAACATCTTTGGTAAATTCAAAATCATTGTCAAAATTACCACTATCTAGATAATCATAAAAGATTCCCCCTACACCGCGAGAGGTGGAGCGATGTTTTATAAAAAAATATTCATCGCACCATTTTTTATATTTTTCATAGTAATTTGGATCACTTTTATCGCAGGCGTCTTTAAAAGCCTGGTGAAAATCTTTAGTATCAACCTCATCTTCAAACATCGGATTTAAATCAGCGCCGCCGCCAAACCAAGATTTTTCAGTGCAAATAAAACGAGTATTCATATGAACCGCCGGCACTAATGGCGATCTCATATGTGCCACCAAAGAAATTCCACTTGCCCAAAATTTACCAGATTCTTCAGCCCCTGGAACTTGCTTTCTAAACTCCTTAGAAAATTCACCGTAAACCTTAGAAAAATTCACCCCAACTTTTTCAAAAACATTACCTTTCATTAAAGACATTTCGCCGCCCCCGCCCTCTCCCGCTTCATCTTGACGATTCCAATTTTTTCTAACAAATTTTGGCAATTCTTGATATTCTAGCTCAATTGGTCTTTTGTTAGAATCAAAATATTCTTTTTCGATTGTTTCAAATTCACTGCAAATTAAATCTCGAATATTGCTAAACCAATTGGAGGCGTTATCTTGCTTTTCTTTTAGATCCATAAACTATTTACAACCAACTACATTAACATCGTAAATTGGATGTTCTAAGCTTGAAATTGAAGGGCTTGAGGCGAACATCCAGCCGTAGAAAATTCTTGAAAGAATTTTGTTTTCTCCTTCGGTTTTTTCTTCAAAAACTTCCATTAAAACTTTACTTTCTGGTCTTTGATCTAAAGGCGCTTGCCAACATTTGTGAGCCAATAAAACCAGAGAGCCAAATTTAACTTTTTCATTTATATTTAATTCTAAAACTGAATTTTTTGCAGTGCTTTTATTTAAAGCTCTGATCATTGCTACATTTTTAAAATTAGAAGAGTTATCAAAAGCCTGTGTTTGCACTTGGCTTTCTTGAGCAAAAGCGCTTATTGTTCCGGTAAAAAAAAGCAGAAAAAATGCAGCAATAAAATTATTTTTCATTAGTAACCTTTTTATTTTCATCTTTGGAATTTGAATTAAAAATAAATTTTCCAAGCAAATCTTCTAAATTAACCGAAGACTGCGTAAAAGTGATTTCACCACCTTCTTTTAAAAATTCCTCATCTGATCCTGGAGTAAGCGATAAATATTTAGAACCTAAAAGACCTTCGGAAGCTATTTTTGCAGAAGAATCGAGAGGTAATTTAATTGAAGAATCAATATTTAATTTTAGGGCTGCACGAAAATCATTTTCATCTAAAGACTGGCTTTCAACAGTTCCCACCTTGACTCCAGATATTTTAATATCA
>CALBSF010000075.1 GCA_937927795.1 uncultured Rickettsiales bacterium | reverse complement strand
TCTAAAATTATTTTTCTAACCCTTGGGGCGTCATTTAAATGAGGTGCGTGACCGCAATTATTGAAAATTTCTAAAGTAAAATCCTTGATTCTTTGTTTAAAATATTGTGCCTGACTTTCGTGAACTATCATGTCGCCGGCGCCTTGAAAAAAAATAGTTTTTGGCATATTAGAAAAATCAACATCAAAACAAGAAAAGCGATTTAATTCTTCAAGCCAAAATTTTAATTGCTCAAAATTATCATCGCTAATATCAAGGGTTTTGGCGATTTCTTTAGCGTTTTTATCATTCATCGCGCTTAAAATCGCAAATTGTTTAAGTGTTTTGTCAGGGCTTTTTACAAAATTGCTATAAAATTCTAAAAAAGTTTTTTGAGACATCCCAGCTTGAATCTTGTCATTTTTCATCATTTGAAAAGGTGGGGCAATCAAAAATAATAATTCTGGATTAAGAATCTTTTTTTCAATAGCGCGAATGGCAAGCTGTCCACCAAGGCTCCAGCCGATTACAATTTGAGGATTTTCTAATTTTATTGCTTCAAAAAAATCATCAACCGCACCAAATTTTGTATAATTAATTGAAGACACAAAAAAGGGATCAAAATTTGAATCGTTAAAAATAAATTCTAACGAGTCAAATTTTTGACCCCAACCTGTTAAACAAAGAATTTTTTGTTTAAAATTATTCGTTATTTTCACTAGCTTTAGCTTCGTTTCCTTTTACCAAGCTGCCGAAACCACCAAATTTTTGATTGAATTTGTTAAGTCTTGCATCATTGAAATTAACTAAATTCATAGCATTTTTTTGCCAAGCTTGATGATTTTTTGGATCAGCGTCAAGCCTTAGAGTGTCGCCTTCTTTACCCCAAGTGGTAAGAATTTCGAAAGTTGATTTATCGCTCATCACAACAGTGATTTTGTGTTGATTTGGATGAACTCCTTCAAGTGAAGATTTGCCTGAAACCTTTCCACCAGTTGATTTGCTAGCTGGTTGACCTGCAGATTGTTTTTGTTCTTTTGCTGACATAAAATTTCTAATTTTTAAAAATGAGGGCGGCAATTATAAGCTACTTGTGGCTCTAAAGTCAAGCCAAATATTTATAAAAAACTTGACTTAATTTTATAACGAAATTACCATCTATTTCTAGAATAATAAAAACATGGTCTAAATTATTGAATGACAAGGGTTAGCAGTCTAAGAAACACTCCCAAATATCGCTCCAATTTTTCTTATAAATTTTTTAACTCAAAATCGTTAAAAATTATCAGAAAGCTTCTTTCAAAAGTCTTTGCAAAAAGAACAATCATGATTGTTTCTAAGCAAAAAATCAGAAGCATAAATATTGGTCCAATCACTCAAGTTGCGCTGTTATCTGGCTTTGCTTGGACGGTTAGTGCAATAATCCAATCATTTTCTTACTATGAAGCAATTAGTGAAAAATCTGAAGAAATTACCAAATTAAGAACCATCAACAGCTATTTTGAAGCTGAATTTAGTGATGTTAATGAGCGTTTGAATAAAATTAACGAATATTTAATTTCAATTAGCGGCAGAAAACACATAGTTAAAGCTCAAGAAGTTATTAAAGATCAAGATTTTAAAAAGCCAAATAGCCTTCAAGAAGAAGATTTTTCTAAGAAAGATAAACAAACATATAATCACATAAAAAATATCGAAAATCAATTAGAGCAAGTTCAATTTATTACTGAAAATCGTATTAAAAAAATCGAGCAATCTATTGAAATTGCTGGGCTTAGCATGAAAAGAATTAATCTTGAAAAATTGCATAAAAAAAATGCAATTAAAGAAATTTCTTTAAATGAAGGCGGTCTTACCAATAAACAAGGCGGTCCAATTGATGATAAAAATACTCTTGATTTTGCCTTGAAAAGTGTTTTTTCTTATGAGGAAGATTTGCAAAGAAAATTAGAAAAAGACAAATTTAGCAGCGAATTAGATTATCTGGTGGCTTTGGAAAAAATGGTTGAGGTGATGCCAATTGCTCGCCCGATGAAAAATTATTATGTTTCAAGTGGCTTTGGTCATAGGGTTGATCCAATTACTCGCAGAACCGCTCAACATCAAGGTCTTGATTTTGTTGGTCCAAGCAAAGAAAAAATTATTAGCCCATCTTCGGGAAAAGTTATTCTAGCTGGAAGATATAGTGATTATGGTAATGCAATAGTAATCGATCACGGCTTTGGCATAACCACTCGTTATGGTCATTTATCTGAAGTAAAAGTAGTTCCAGGTCAAAAAGTAAAACAAGGCGATATAATCGCGCTGCAAGGAAGCACAGGCAGAAGCACCGGCTCACATTTACATTATGAAGTAAGATATAAAAATACCCCTTTAAATCCAAGAAAATTCCTTGAAGCGGGTGATTATTTAATCAATGACGAGGCTTCTAAAAAATATGTCGATAGTTAATCTAAAGCCTAAAGCCGCCCCAAAAGAAGGCGAAGCTGATAATTTTATATCAAAAAAAATCAAAGAAATAGGTGCTAATTTAAAATCATCTCCAACCATTATTTCTAAAGATCTTAAAATAGAAGGCGATCTTTTTAACAATGGAATTATTGAAATTGAAGGCTTAGTGAAAGGATCCATTTTTGGCGGCTTAGTTGTAATCAGAGAAGACGGCGCAATAGAAGGGCAAGTTGAAGTTGACTCAATTGAAATTAAAGGCAGATTTGATGGTGCGATAAAAGCCAAAGCAGTCGCCATTTTCAACGGCGCTCAGGTGGTTGGTTCAATAGAATATGAAATAATTTCCGTAGAAGATGGCGCGTCAATTGATGGTCAGTTTAAGATGAGATAGTTTTGGGTTTTGTTTAAAATAAATCTTCCTTAATTTTTTTTGCAATATAATAAGAAAGATTCACAGGAACTGCGTTGCCTATCATTTTATAACCATCAGCTATATTTTTGTATTTAAATATAAAATCATCTGGAAAAGTCTGAATTCTTGCACATTCGCGTACTGATAATCGACGATATAAATCCTCCTTACCTTTAACAAAAACCCTTTTATTTTGCTCAATAAATTGCATTTTTGGGGCTTGTGGATGAAGGGGGGCGTGACGAGCTCCAGCCTGAATTGTAAATGATGGCTCATCCCAAGAGCGAACACGATTTCTTGACATATAGATTGTTGAAAATCCACCAGTCATATATTCATGATTGGCAATTTCGCATATATTATTCCCAGATTTATTGCCAGCTTGAGTTGGAATTGCTTGGGGTAAGCCAAGAATCACATCTTTAAGAATGGGTTTGTATTTTTGTGGACTAGGAAATTCAAATTTTTTCTCTAAATCGTTGCGATATCCAATAATTATAACCCTTAATCGATCTTGAGGAACTTCATAATCATTAGCATTTAGTAGTTTGTAAGAAATTTGATATCCAGAGTTTTCAAATTCTTTAATAATATTAAAAAATGCCTCTTGATGCTTAGGCTGTAATATTCCGGCAACATTTTCAGCTAGAAAAAATTTTGGTTTTTTTCTTTAATGATACGAATGTAATCGAAAAATAATTTACCTCTTTTATCGTTTATTCCTCTTTGAGCTCCGGCCTCACTCCAGCTTTGGCAGGGAGGGCCGCCAATTATTCCATCAATATCGGGAATTTCTTTACTTAAAACATTGGTTATGCTTCTTTTATCAAGTTTTGTTTCTGGGAAATTAAGTTGAAAAGTTTCCCATATCGTTGCGTCAAATTCATTTGCCCAAATTACATCAAATCCAGCCTTTTTAAATCCTTTATCTAAACCGCCAGCACCAGAAAAAAGAGAAGCAACTTTCATAATTTATTTGTTGAATGAAATTAATTTTGCACCCAACATTTTAGCGGGATTATTCGGTGATTTTATGCGAACATTTGTAATGATAAAATTATCATTTTTAATATTTTCTAAAGCCTTCCTATCTTCACCTGGAAATGAATTATATTTTTCATTTAAAATTAAGGCGTTAACAGAAAAATCAGATTTTTTTGGTAGAATATAACTAAAAACTTTGTCGGGATTTTCTATGTGCCACATGCCATGAATACGTAAATAAGTGATGCCCAATGGATCAACCCTATTTACTCTGCCAAGCTCATTTGTTTTGGCAAGCTCAATGTCTGTTAATTCTTGCAATCCGCTGGAAATTTTTGCTTTGATTTTTTCATAAATGTCTTTTTTTGCAGCGTAACAATCTCCGTAAATAAACCACAAAGATTTTAAAGTATCGTTTTTTACTACTCCAATTGAATATAAAATATCTTTTTCGGTCCAATCTTCACATCTTCTACATTCTTCTGTAATCATCGGGCTATCTGCATATAATCTATCTTTTGGATAAGAGCTGTTTAAGGCGATTCCAGATGTTGTTCCTTCTATTTTTTTTATTTCAACCGCATCACCGCCTCTGATCATTATGTCGGGAGGATTGTTTTGATTTCCTATATATGAAAATTCTTTTGAGAAGATTTCATTTTTTTTATTTAAATCTGCAATAGTTAAAGTGTTGCAAAAAGCATCTTTTATATAAAGTTCTAAGGTCTCTCCCTTGCTGTTTATTCGATTTGAGTAAGTGTTGTGAGGGGTTATGTTTTTGGTTGGATTGTTAACTATATTTTTTATAGCTATTAGTAAATTTGTGGCCATGGGTTTTGATAATTAAATTTTGGTTATTTGGTTGGCTATTTTTATTTACTAATCACAAATTTAAAAATCTCTTCTAAATCTGGTTGTTTTGTTGAAATATCTTCAATTGAAATGTTATTTTTAGTAATTTTTTGCAAAATATCTTCAACTCTTGTTTTGGTTGGATCATAGCCAATAGAAAATCTATCTTCGCCTAAATTCTTAATATTTAGATCAGAAAAAATCTCTGATAAATTTTGAGTGATTGGTTTTTGAGCCTGAATTACCAACTCTTTGCTGGATAATAGCTTCATTAAATTTTCTTTTTTATCGCATTTAATCACTTGTCCGTGGTTGATAATAGCGATTTCGTCGCATAATTCTTCGGCTTCTTCTAGGTAGTGAGTTGTTAGTAAAACGGTGGTTCCTTGGCTGTTTAAATTTTTAACATAATTCCATAATTGGTTGCGCAGCTCAACATCTACGCCGGCTGTTGGTTCGTCTAATACTAAAATTTCGGGGCTGTGAACCAGTGCTTTTGCAACTAATAATCTTCTTCTCATGCCGCCAGAAAGGCTTCTTGGTTTTGCGGTGGCTTTATCTTTTAATCCTAGAGCCTCAATAATTTCATCGGTTTTACGATCTTGTTTTTTAATACCAAAATAACCAGCGTAAATTTCTAAAGTTTCTTTAACATTAAAAAATGGATCAATAATTAATTCTTGAGGAACGATGCCAATTTTAAATTTTGAAAGCTGTTGATTTTTATCAATATCAATTCCACAAATTTTGACTTCACCAGAGGTTTTATTGACCAATCCGGCAAGAATATTAATGATGGTTGATTTTCCTGCGCCATTTGGCCCTAAAAGACCAAAGAAAGAGCCTTTCTTGATTTTTAGGTTTACACCCTTCAAAGCTTCTTTCGGAGCTGATTTTGATGATTTTTGATAGGTTTTGTTTAGATTGGTAATTTCAATGGCGAGGTTTTCCATTTAAATTATATTTTTAGATTTTAATAATTCTTGCAATTCTCCAGCTTGAAACATTTCTTTTACAATGTCACAGCCACCAATAAATTCGCCTTTAACATAAAGTTGTGGAATGGTTGGCCAGTCAGAAAAATCTTTGATTCCTTGTCTGATCTCCATGTCTTTTAAAACATCAATATCTAAGAAATTTGCTCCAGTTTGTTTTAAAATATGAGAAACAGTAGCAGAAAATCCACATTGTGGAAAATCTTTGCTGCCTTTCATGAATAAAACAACGTCATTATTTGAAATGGTTTCTTGAATTTTTTGTAAAATATCTGTCATTTTTTTAACCTGCTATAGTTTTTAATTGCATCGCGTGAAGCACGCCACTATCAAGATAATTACTTAAAGCTTTATTTACAAGCTTATGTTGCTCAATTCTATTTTTATTGGCAAAAATTTTATCAGTAATAATTAGGCTGTAATGATTGTCATCACCAGCTAAATCAATCACTTCAATCTTTCCTTCGGGAAAATTTTCAATTAAAATTTTTTCTAATTTTTCTTTTGCGATTGGCATTTTTTAATATTTTTTAAAGTCAAATCAAAATTCAAACTCAGCCTCAAACCCCAAATCCCAAACCCCCAAACTGTCATCTCGAACGTAAGTGAGAGATCTCTTGTGGGTAAGACTCCTGAGAT
>CALBSF010000074.1 GCA_937927795.1 uncultured Rickettsiales bacterium | reverse complement strand
TTAAATTGCGTAATTTCTGCAGTTATTCGCCCTGCTACTGCTCTAAAATTAAATCCAGCCCTTTCAAAATCATTTTTAGTAAAACCTATTTTTGCTAGACCATTAAAACAATTGGCTAAATTTACTGGCTTAAAATAATTAATTGATTCAATTATCTTATCAAGAATAATTGACTTACCATCTCTATCTACTCCTATCTTAGCTATTATATAACCTCGCAGAGCATTAATTAATAGCATATCTTCTGATCCTCGAGCATTATTTGTTAATGAATCTAGAAGCTTTGATGTATTATTAAAAATATTAGACAATGCTTTTGGAGAAAATTGTATTTTTGTTATTTTATGACCATTGATATTTAGGTTATCCTTCCATAATAGCCTTATTAATCCTATTAAACCTTCTAGATCAAAACCAGACTCTGGAAGATTTGTATTAAGTGACTTAAGGATTTGCTCAATATCAAAAGATGATGCATAACGAATATCAGTCTCTCCATCTTGATTTTGAAGACTCGATGTTAGCAATCTAAAATCCATTTTAGGAATTTTTTCCTGCACAATCTGCAATTTAAAACTATCTTCTCCCGCTCTGACTCTGGCTAGTTCTGCCCTGAATATTCCCGTCGCTTCATCTTTATTTCTTGCACCTGAATATTCTCCGCCTCTTCTTCCTCTATCTCTATCCCTATCTCTATCCCTATCTCTATCTCTGTCTCTATCTCTGTCTCTATCCCTATCGTCTTTGTCTCTATCCCTATCGTCTTTGTCTCTGCCCCTCTCTCTGTCTTCGTCTCTATCTCTGCCTCTGCCCCCGTCTACACGTCCATATCTATTATATCTATTATATCTATTATCTCTATTATATCTATTATCTCCATTATCTCCATTACCTCCATTATCTCTTGACATATTTTTATAAATTATTTTTAAAATAAGTAATTATGTAGAGCCACAAGCCATTTTCAAAGTAAACAAACTATTCTAAAACGACACTCAAATAATTTATATGTTATGCTCCCAAACTTTCAATACAAATCTTAAAGTAAAAAAGGCACCCCGCCGGTCGGCATTTGCAATGCCGACCGTATGTTCATGTCTTTTAAATTAAAAATGAACACGTGGACTTAGGTTGCAAAACCAGTCCAGCACGAATTCGTTTCATCAACCATAAATAAAAACTCTCACTTTATATAGCATATACCAAAACCTAAAACTATACTCCCATTTTTCCTCAAAAATCCTTCGTAAAAAAGTGTCAATAGATATTAGATTTGGTATAACCATCCCTTGCTTGTAATAATCTTCTTTATTTTTTCAAATCAAACCGATCTGCATTCATAACTTTCGTCCAAGCTTTTACAAAATCTTTGACGAATTTTTCTTTTCCGTCATTGGCCGCATAAACCTCAGCAATTGCACGAAGTTCAGAACTTGAGCCAAAGACTAAATCAGTTGGAGTTGCTCTCCATTTAACTTCGCCAGTTTTTCGATCCCAAGCTTCATAGACTCCTTCCAGCTTGTCCGATTTTTTCCACTCAACTGACATATCAAGCAAGTTGACGAAAAAATCGTTAGTAAGCGCACCTGGGTTTTTGGTTAAAATTCCATATTCAGAATTATCGGAATTTGCACCCAGCACCCTCATGCCCCCAATAAGTGCCGTCATTTCTGGAACTCTTAAATCAAGTAAATAAGCGCGATCAATTAAGGCATTAATTGGTGAAACCACTGCGTCTTTGCCATAATAATTTCTAAAACCGTCAGCTTTAGGCTCTAAAACTGCAAATGCTTTAACATCGGTTTGCACTTGATTTGCATCACCTCGGCCAGCTTGAAAAGGAACTTTGATATTAACGCCAGCATCATGCGCCGCCTTTTCAATTGCAGCATTTCCACCAAGAACAATCACGTCAGCAAGAGAAACTTTTTTGCCGCCAGTTAAAGTTTTGTTAAAATCATTTTGGATTTTTTCTAAAACTTTTAGCGATTTTGCTAATTCTTGCGGGTTATTAACTTGCCAATCTTTTTGTGGTTCTAAGCGAACGCGCGCGCCGTTAGCTCCGCCACGCATGTCAGTAATACGAAAAGAGGAGGCTGAAGCCCAGGCGGTTTTAACTAACTCACTTCTAGTCAAGCCAGAATTAAGAATTTTGGTTTTTAAATTCTCAATTTCTGCAGCATTAATTAAAGCATGCTTAACTTCAGGAATTACATCTTGCCAAATCAAAACTTCTTTTGGCGAATCTTTACCAACATATCTTGCTCTTGGCCCCATGTCGCGGTGAGTTAGTTTAAACCAAGCCCCAGCAAAAGCTTTTTCAAACTCTTTTGGATTTTCCAAAAAACGTTTTGCAATTTCGCGATATTTTGGATCTTCTTTTAGCGACAAGTCAGTTGTAAGCATAACTGGTGCATGTTTTTTTGAAGAATCATGAGCGTCAGGAACGGTATTTACAGCTTGGTTTTTTTCAGGAATCCATTGAATTGCACCCGCTGGGCTTCTGGTTTGAACCCAATTGTAAGCAAATAAAGTTTTCAAATAACCCATCGTCCATTTTGTTGGATTAGCATTCCACGCACCTTCCAAACCACTAGTTATAGTATCAACACCTTTGCCTGTGCCGCATTTATTTTTCCAACCAAAACCTTGGGCTTCAATTTCGCTTCCCGCAGGGTCTTTGCCAATACATTTATCAACTTTATGTGCGCCATGATTTTTACCAAAAGTATGACCCCCCGCAATCAAAGCAACAGTTTCTTCATCATTCATCGCCATATTACCAAAGGTTTCGCGAATATGCGCAGCTGCTGAAATTGGATCACCATTACCATTTGGCCCTTCAGGATTTACATAAATCAAACCCATTGTTGTTGCGCCAAGATTTTTTACCAATTTGCCGTTTTTATCGAAGCGATCAGATGCCATAAATTTATTTTCTGGCCCCCAATAAACTAAATCTGGCTCAAAATCATCAGCTCTTCCACCCGCAAATCCCATAGTTTTGAAGCCCATTGATTCAAGAGCAACATTGCCGGATAACACCATCAAATCAGCCCAAGAAAGTTTGCTACCATATTTTTGTTTAACCGGCCAAAGCAGGCGTCTGGCTTTATCTAAACTAGCATTATCTGGCCAACTGTTAAGAGGTTCAAAGCGTTGTTGCCCACCGCCAGCACCGCCCCTGCCATCTTCCATTCTGTAAGTTCCAGCGCTATGCCAAGCCATGCGAATAAAGAACGGACCATAATTTCCATAATCAGCAGGCCACCAATCTTGCGAGGTCATCATAACTTTTTTGATGTCTTTTTTAAGAGCGTCAATGTCAATTTTAGAAAATTCTTTAGCATAATTATAATTGTCGCCATAAGGATTTGACTCAATAACTTGGGCGCGAAGCGGAGATAAATTTATTTTATTTGGCCACCAAAATTCATTTGGTTTTGCATCAAAGCTGGTTTGATTTAAGTTATGTTTTGGAGCTGAACATCCAGCAATTGCAAGGGAAGTGATGATAAGAAATTTATTTATTTTCATGATAAAATTTATTGTTGATGAATAGTTTTTTTACAAGACTTATAAAAAATACTTGGAAAAGATATATAAGTAAAATATAAATTAGTTATAATCTTAATATGTTTTACTTATGTAACTTAAAAGCACAAAATAACTTAAATTATGAATATCAGAGACTTTGAATATCTTATTGCCATTGATGAATTAAAGAGTTTTCAAAAAGCCGCCAAAAAATGCTTTATCTCACAACCAGCGCTAAGTCAGCAAATTAAAAAAATAGAAAATCAGCTTGGCTTTGAAATTTTTGAAAGAAGCCGCAAAGGCCTAATTACCAGTGAAAAAGGCAGTAAAGTTATCAAACAAGCCAAATTAATTATTAATTCGTTTCACGAAATTAAGGAAGTTAAAAATGGCTTACCCCGCTTAAAAATTGCACTAATACCAACTATCTGCC
>CALBSF010000073.1 GCA_937927795.1 uncultured Rickettsiales bacterium | reverse complement strand
TAACTTTTTTCTTGTAAAGGCGCGATTTATCGCGTCTTTACTTGCTTTCCTTACATTTTATAAATTCACATCTCTTACAAAAACAAATCTATGAAATTAAGCCAAAAAGACAAATCTCTGATCCTTTTAATTGCTTCAGTTTTAATTGTTCTATGGCTAGTTTTTTCATTTTTCTCTAATGTTTTTTTTGTTGGCACCAAAAGATTTGCCGATGTTAATAAAATCATTTCCCCAGAAAATAAAGAATGGTTCAATATATCTCGTCCCTTAGAAGTTAAAGATCTTGAAGAGCGTGTAATTTTACTAGATTTTTGGACTTATGCCTGCGTTAACTGTATTCAAGCCATTCCTCAAATTAAAAAACTCGAAGAAGAATTTGGAAGTAAATTATTGGTGATTGGCGTTCATTCCGGGAAATTTAGCAATGAAAAAGAGGGTACCGCAATAAGAAAGGCAATCTTAAAGCATGATATTACTCATCCAGTTGTAAATGATGCTGGCTTTAAAATTTGGGATAGTTTTAAGATTAAAGCTTGGCCAAGCTTTGTTTTGCTTAATCCACATGGTAGAATTTACGAGATTTACGAAGGTGAATCACAAATTCCTCAAATGGTAAAAGATGTTAAAAAATTAATTTCAAAATTTAAATATCAATTAAGTCGCGATCCTTTGCCGATAAGCTTAGAAAAAGCTAATATGATTGGTAATATTTTAAATTTTCCAACTAAAATCGAAATAGTTAATAAATTTAGTTACAAAAATCATGAAGAATTTGCGTTATTTATAGCAAATAGCGGCAGCAATGACATTGTTGTCACCTCTGGCGTTGGAGATATTATTTTAAGAATTGGCTCGCAAAGACAAGGATTTCTTGATGGTTCAATAGAAAATGCCTCATTTAACAATCCATCATCTGTTCTTTTTGATGGTCAAAAACTTTATGTTGCAGATACCTCAAATCACGCACTTCGCGTGGTAGATTTTAAAAATGAAACCGTTGAAACCTTAATTGGTAATGGTTTAAAAGGTGAGGCGCTTACAGAAAAAAATCTTGATGCTAAAAATTTTAGCCTTGCCTCGCCAACTGATATTGAATTTTTTCCTGATAAAAATCATATCGCAATTGCAAATTCTGGAACTCATCAAATTTTATCTTACAATATTCAAACTAAAAAAATTGATCTATTGGCTGGTAATGGTAGCGAGGGAATTAATGACGGAAAAAATCCTGAAAATTCTTTAGCCCAAACCGCTGATTTAGCAGTTTTTAATAAAAAACTTTATTTTGTTGATTCAGAAACTAGTTCGCTTCGTGTGTTAAATGAAAATGGCGAAGTTAAAACTTTAATTGGAAAAGATTTATTTGCTTTTGGTTATGAAAATGGAGACAAATCAAAAGCTTTGATGCAACACCCTCTAGGGCTTATGGTTGATAATAGTGGAATATATATTTCTGATAGCTTCAATCATGTTATTAGAAAATATGATTTTTCTAAAAACCAAATTAGCAATTATATTGGTCAAAGAGTGCGTGGCAGTTTAGTTGGAAAAAATACTCAATTTGATGAGCCAGAAGGAATTGCTGCGACGGCTTCTAAGCTTTATGTTGCTGATTCAAATAACAATAGAATTGTTGTGATAGATCGCAAAAAAAATACTTCTGAAATTTTAGATGTAATGCCAGAATTACAATTTCCAAATGAAGGATTTTTGGAATATTTACCAAATCTACAAAAAGAACCGGCAGCCAAAATCAAAGCAAATTCAGAGATTTCACTAGAAATTATTTTGAATGAAGGATGGAAAATTAACGAAGAAGGACCGAGCTTTATAAATCTATTAGAGCTTAACAGCGACAAAGAAGCTAGTTTAATTGAAAGCTTTGATTGGCATATAATTAAAGCTCAGGAAATGAAATTGCCAAAATTAAAATCTGGCAAAAATTATGTATTACAAGGAGTTGTTTATTATTGCGAAGATAAAAAAAATGCTCTTTGTTACGTTAAAAGCTATCAACAAGACCTTGCTACGAGCGGCGATATTATAGATTTAGAAATAAAACTAGGTTTTTAAAGATAAGATTTATCGCGTCTTTACTAGAATTAAATATTCATATTTTTTTACCAAAATGATCTCTTACATTACTAAAAAAATCTTCGGATCAGTTAATGATCGCACTGTTAAATCAATGCAGCAAGAAGTTCTTAAAATCAATGGGTTAGAAGCTAAAACTGAGTTATTATCTGATGAAGATTTAAAAAATAAAACCATCGAGTTTAAAGAGCGTTTAAAAAAAGGAGAAACCTTTGACTCAATAATTCATGAGGCTTTTGCAGTAGTTAGACAAGCCGCTAAGCGCACTTTAAACATGCGTCATTTTGATGTGCAATTAATTGGTGGAATGGTTTTGCATCAAGGAAAAATTGCCGAAATGAAAACAGGTGAGGGCAAAACTTTGGTTTCTACTTTAGCTTGCTATTTAAATGCCTTGGAAGGTAAAGGTGTTCACGTGGTAACGGTTAATGATTATTTGGTAAAAAGAGATGCTGCTTGGATGGGCAAATTATATGAATTTCTTGGATTAACTCTTGGCTGCGTTACCGGCGATTTAGATGATGAAGAAAGAAAAGCTGCTTATGCTTGCGATATAACTTATGCCACTAATAACGAACTTGGCTTTGATTACTTAAGAGACAATATGAAATATAGCACCGAAGAAATGGTGCAAAGAGGTCATAATTTTGCAATTGTTGATGAAGTTGATTCTATTTTAATTGATGAAGCTAGAACCCCGTTAATTATTTCTGGTCCGACTAATGATAATTCAAAACTTTATGAAGAAATAAATAAATTAATTCCTCAATTAGAAGCAAAAGATTTTCAATTGGAAGAAAAAGATCGCGGCGTTTTCTTAAGCGAAGAGGGCGTTGAAACTATTGAAAAATTATTGAAAAAATCACAAACAATTCCTGAAAATTCTTCACTTTATGACCCGCTAAATATTTCGCTTGTTCATCATGTAAATCAAGCTTTAAAAGCACACAAGCTATTTAAAAATGAAACAGATTATATTGTTAAAGATAATTCAATTATAATCATCGATGAATTTACGGGAAGAATGCAAGATGGAAGAAGGTTTTCAGATGGCCTGCATCAAGCGCTAGAAGCAAAAGAAGGTGTAAAAATTAGAAATGAAAATCAAACTTTAGCTTCTATTACTTTTCAAAATTATTTTAGACTTTACAAAAAGCTTGCCGGCATGACCGGAACTGCCTCAACTGAAGCGGTTGAATTTGAAGAAATTTATAATTTAAGAGTTGTTGAAATTCCAACCAACAAACCAATTTCAAGGCTTGATGAAGAAGATGAGATTTATAAAAATGAGCAAGGAAAATATGCTGCCATCATTAATTCAATCAAAGAATCTCATGCTAAAAAACAACCAATTTTAGTTGGAACTGTAAGTATAGAAAAATCTGAATATCTTTCAAAATTACTAAAATCTCATAATTTGCCACATAGCGTTTTAAATGCTAAATATCATGAGCAAGAAGCGCAAATTATTGCTCAAGCTGGGGTTCCATCTGCAATTACAATTGCAACTAATATGGCAGGACGCGGAACTGATATTATGCTTGGTGGAAATCCAGATGTTATGATCAATAATGGCGCAACTTTAGAGGAAGTTGAAGAAAATAAGAAGATTGTAATTGCAGCTGGCGGCCTTTATGTTTTAGGAACTGAAAGACATGAAAGCAGAAGAATTGACAATCAACTTCGCGGCCGTTCGGGTCGTCAAGGAGACCCAGGAAAATCAAAATTTTTCTTATCTTTAGAAGATGATTTGATGAGAATTTTTGGTTCAGAAAAATTACAAGGATTACTTTCGAAATTTGGCTTAAAAGATGATGAGGCAATATTTCATCCATGGATAACAAAAACCCTTGCCGGCGCGCAGCATAAGGTTG
>CALBSF010000072.1 GCA_937927795.1 uncultured Rickettsiales bacterium | reverse complement strand
TCAAAAGCAAAATATTGAAGTTAAAAAGTGTCAATCGTTTAGGGATATGCTATAATTATCAATTTATCTTAGCGAATCTACTCTGAAGAGCTTCTTGATCTGCTTGAGCCGCTTTGTAAAGAAGATGCATCGCTTAATATAACCTCAGTTTCTGGAGAGTCGGAATCATCTTCTAAATGATCTTTTAAAGAAGTCATTTTAAATGTATTTTGCGATATAATTTTTTCAAGAAAACCTTTATTTTCTTTGTAAAAATCCGTTTCCTTGAATTTTTTATCAAGAGCCACTCTTTTGTCAATTATTAATTTACATAAATCTTTTTTCTGATCGACACTAATTTTATTTGCCCCGGCAACCATAAACATAACGCTCTCGCCATCATTATCGCAAATCTCCAATGAGCTCTTAGACATATATTCAATCAGCTGCAAGGACTCCTCAAACCAACCATTTTTTATAGCCCACATTAGAGAATTATCATCTTCAGAGCCACACTTCTTAATAACATCAATTGAACAACAATCAAGAATTCTATTGAACAAATTTCTATAACCCTTGCCAGCAGAAAATAATAAAAGTGAATCTTCAAGATCATCAACATAATCAAAATAGCAAACAGCCGCAAGGGAATTTAAAACCAAATCACTTTGATTATATTCATGATCAGATTTAATTTTTTTAAAAATAAAACAGGATATTTTTTCTCTCAAATCTTTTTCTTCTTCAGATAATTCATGATGATATTTTTTTACCATATACTCCAGCAGCAGTATATCTCCACCAGACTTTTTTACATCAAAACCTTCTGGATAATTTTCATATTTTTTTAAAAATTTTTCTAAAAAATCAGCTATTTTATTTTTATCTCCACTTTTAAAAGAAAAAATATCATCAATTCCATACCATTCATCGCAAGCCATCAAAAGAGCTTCATTCATAAATTCTGGACTAATTAATCTTAACCTCAGCCATTCATCAAAAATTAACGCCTCTTTAGTCACTAGTTCAATGATGCCAAATTCTAATTCCGATGTCTTGGAGGAGGATTCATCATCGCCAATATATTCAACATGCCAAGGCATATATCTAGATAGAATATCATTCTTTTTTCTTGCTACGGCAACCGCTCCAACCCTCATCATAGGAGCTTTTTTGGTATGTGGATTGTCGGCAACTCCACCCAAAAACTCTTCTAAATTATTATGCGCCGCAGCCAAATCTAAAGCCATTTGATGAACCACAACAGAAGATGGATTTCTCTCTGCCTCTACTACAAAAAACGCATGAGTAATAACCGAAACAATATTTTGTCTAAACTGCCTAATTAAAGCCAAACTAGGCTGTTTTCCATCATCAGAGTTTGGCAAAAAAACTTTCTTTCCAGCCAAGTTATCTCTTACGGCCCCAACAATATATTTATCGGTAAGAATAATTTTTTCAGCCTCTAAGCGTTTCTTAAATTTATTTATATTTTCAGCTAACGCAAAATAAGAGGTAAAATTATCAACTTTATCCGTTCTAGAATAATCGCGACTAGATTTACTATAACTTAGAAACTGGGTTTCAAGCATTTCACCAGATTCATACTCATACCCCACATTTCTTACAACTTTTGTTGGAAAAATAACATCTTCATCAGGATAACCAAATTCATCAACAAAATTTCTTTCAACCCTTCTAATTGAGCGCAAAGCAAGTCTAATTGCAGCAAAAAGGCCAATTGGAGAATCAATTTCAGAAAAACTATGAGACGCTCTTAATGATTTTCTTTGCAAAACCATTTGTGGTAATATTTGATCTAAAGCAAAAAATATTTCTCTTAAAATTTCATCCACCAAAACTTCTTGCTTAGGAATTAAGAGTAATTTTGCTAAAGAATGCTTTTTAGTTAATTGCCATAATTCTATATCATCAAAACCATCTTCCTCATCAATATTTGAAGATAATTCTTCATAATATCTTTTTAGAACACCATTTTGAAGCATTTTATCTAAAATATGGCTACCCAAAAAACGGGTGTGGCCAGCATTGGTTTTAGCAACGGCGTCAGAAAATACTTGGTAAGTTTTGGAAATCTCAGGCTCTGTTAGAGGCTGAACTTTACTTGAATCTTTTTTTGTAACTGAAAATGATTTTTTAATTACTAAAACAAGCTCTTTCCTCTTTTCTTTTCCTTTACTCATCAAGACATCACCGTTTCTAGCAAATTCAATATCAACATCTTTATGCTTCGCCATTTTAAAAAGCATATCATTGGCCAATCTTTCAATCGCTAATTTAGCAAAGCTAGAAAAAACTTCGTCACCTTCCATCAAATCTAAAGTAACTTTATTTTCTCTTAAAAAATAACCATCTTTTTTAGCTTGTTGCATAATCATATCCTTAAGCTTCTGCGAAAATTCCTCCAAAACTTTTCCAAAAGAACTTTTGCTATAAACCTCGTAAGAATCATGAACATCGAAATTTCTGTCCATTAAACATCTTTTATATTTAAGAAAATTAGCATCAGCGGATAACTTAATAATTAAATCAGTTAGTAATTTTTTAAATTCTTCTTGTTCAAAAACCTCCTTGGAAAATTTATTTAGATCACTCTCATCCAAATAATAATTTTCATCATCTATATTTTGTAGAAAAAAAACATGAACAACGCTCTCGGTAACCAACTTTATCGCGGATACCAAATTTTTTTCCAAAAAAGATGTAACTTGATCACCAATTTCATCATCATGTAACAATGATTTTAAACCCTCTCTGGACTTAATTCCATAGTATCGCAGATTAACTTTTGATGAATATAAAACTCCGATTCCAAAAGCTTGAAGAGCAAAAACTTTTTGTAAATTTTCTTCAAAATCAACTAGGCTCAAATCACTATCTTTGTCAATTCCCCAGAATTCTAACTGTTTTTGTAAATGTTCTTGATATAACTTGGCACCAAGTATTTTTGCCCTTATCTCCTTAATTTTTACAGCATTTTTTACAGCTTCTTTTGTTAATAATTCTATTGCTTTTTTATCCTTACCCAACTCCAAAACTAATTCTTTTATCTTTTCTTGCATCCTTTGTAATTCTATCCGAATTGTCTCATCATCACAAAAATCCTTAGATTCTTTCCGTAAATCATAAACCTTAGACACCTCTTTTGAACTTAACGCCGCTCCTCTGAATCTTTCTTCAACAGACTCTTCGTCAGATGAATCATCAGCATCAAATTTTGCGCTATCCTTATTTCCTCGCGAAATATCTTGCAACCTTCCTTTTTTAACCCCATAACTTTCAGTCAAAACTTTTGTTTTTGCTTTTTTAGAAACTTTGGATTCTTCAGCACCAAAACTATCTTTAAGCAAAAATCTCTGAGTAACTAAAAAATCTCTTGGATTTTCCAAAACGCCTATTCCAAGCATTTTTAGAGCATGCCACGCAGCATAATAACCGCAACTCAATCCATTTTGTCGCCTAGATTCAAATTGCATTACCCTATCTTGATCAATACCAAAACTAGTTAGAATATCTTGCACACAAATAGGAATTTTATCTTGTCCATTATTTAAACCAAGAGAATCAGCATATCTTATTTCGATATTACTATCTACCCTCTTAAGGTTTAAGGTCGTCCAGTGAGTGATTGCTGGACTATAAGTAATTCTTTCATCAGCTTCACCTAAATTCTCAACATTATCAGAATTTATCAAAAGCAGCGTTATATTATCTCCGATTCTGCGATCAAGCGTGGCTACATCCCCTGTATATCCGGGTGGAATTGGCATTTCGCCAGCAACAAATTGCTCAATACGACCTCTAAGGCCATTATTTAGAGCACCTTCTTTATTAGTATAAAGCACAACACCACCAAACATTCTTGAAATAAAACCTTCTGGCTCGGCGATTAACTTAGCATAATCTTCGTCACCTAAAATAGCTCCTGCACCATCTTCAACTAGCCTCTGAAACATAGATACCACATGCTCCATAGCAAGAACCCCGCTAGATGAAACTCTCTCTGATTTTAACATTTTTAAATTAAAAAATTGATACTTTATAAAATCTTGGCATAATATGCGATTATACCAAATAAATTTAACTATGATTAATCTATCCCAAAAAACAATAAATAGTAAAATCAGCTGCAGTGGAATTGGTTTGCATAGCGGCCTACCTGTTAGCATGACTTTAGTTCCAAGTAATTGCAATAGTGGAATTATTTTTAAAAGAACGGATGTTGAAAATGGTGAAATAAAAGCTGATTATAGAAATGTTACTCAAACCAATCTTGGCACAACTCTAACTAATGAATTTGGCGTTAATGTTTCTACAATT
>CALBSF010000071.1 GCA_937927795.1 uncultured Rickettsiales bacterium | reverse complement strand
TTGATACAGCTTATATTCTTTGTCGCAATTTTTCCTCAAAAATCCTTAGTAAAAAAGTGTCAATAGATATTAGATTTGGTATATGCTATAGTGTTTTTTTAAGTTCCATTAAATCATATTAAATTATGCCGACTATCCAATCCTCATTATTACCATCTGAAGCCGAGGTAATTGCTCTTGAAGAATCTATAATAATATCGTGGGTTAATGAGTATGGAATTGAAAAAGAACAAAAGATATATAGATTGCAGGCTTTTGCTAAGATTATTGATGCGTATAGAAATAGCTCTCAAGAGCTTAATCTTAATAGTAGCAAGCTAACATCAATTCCAAAAGCAATTGGTAGTTTAGTTGCCCTGAAATCTCTTAATCTTTTATATAACGAACTAACCCAGCTTCCAGCAGAAATTGGTAACCTAGTTGCTCTACAAAAACTTTATCTTAATAGTAATAGACTAACCCAGCTTCCAGCAGAAATTGGTAACCTAGTTGCTCTACAAAAACTTTATCTTAATAGTAATAGACTAACCCAGCTTCCAGCAGAAATTGGTAATTTAGTTGCCCTGCAAGAACTTGATCTTAAAATGAGCAGTCTAACCCATCTTCCAGCAGAAATTGGTAATTTAGTTGCCCTACAAAAACTTGGTCTTCAATATAACAAACTCACCTCGATTCCAAAAGAAATTGGTGGACTAACTGCTCTGCAAGAGCTTTATCTTGGGGGTAATAAACTAACCTCGCTTCCAGAAGAAATTGGTAATCTAGTTGCCCTGCAAAAACTTCGTCTTAACGATAACAAATTAACCTCGCTTCCAGAAGAAATTGGTAATCTAGTTGCCCTGCAAGAACTTGATCTTAACAATAACAAATTAACCTCGCTTCCAGAAGAAATTGGCAGCCTAGTTGCTCTGCAAGAACTTAGTCTTGTGAGTAATGGATTAACCCGGCTTCCAGAGGTAATTGCTAAATTAACCGCTCTGCAAGAACTTGTTCTTTTATTTAACGCACTAACCTCACTTCCAAAAGCATTTGGCAGCTTAGTTTCTCTGAAATATCTTAATCTTATGCATAACAAACTAAGCTCGCTTCCAGAAGGGATTGGTAATCTAGTTTCTCTACAAGAATTTAATCTTGCGCATAATCAATTAGCCTCTCTTCCAGAGGGAATTGGTAATTTAATTTCTCTGCAAAAATTTAATCTTACACATAATCAATTAGCCTCTCTTCCAGAAGAAATTGGTGGCTTAGTTGCTCTACAAAAACTTTATCTTAGCAGCAATAAATTAGCCTCTCTTCCAAAAGGAATTGGTGGACTAACTGCTCTGCAAGAGCTTTATCTTGGGGGTAATAAACTAACCTCGCTTCCAGAGGAGATTGTTGACTTAGTTGCTTTGCAAAAAATTTATCTTGATGGTAATAATCTATAGCATATACCAAACCTAATATCTATTGACACTTTTTTACTTTGTCTTTTTGGTAAAAATTTGCTCGAAGAATAGCGCTGTATCACTTGATACAACTTATATTCTTTGTCGCAATTTTTCCTCAAAAATCCTTCGTAAAAAAGTGTCAATAGATATTAGATTTGGTATATTTCTAAATTGCCATGTCGCATTCAAGAATTGGTGTTTAATTGGTAGCTTGATCAATAAAATACAACTATTTAATTAATCGGAAAAGAGCACTGCCTATTAGTTTGAGAGCCAATTTTAATAGCCTTGCCTGATTTTAAATCATCTAAAATTTGTAAAAAATTTTCTTTGTTTAAATCTTCAACAAAATCATCATTAATTTGAACCACAGGAGCATTTACGCAAGCCCCTAAACACTCAACTTCTTTGATAGTAAATAATCCATCTAAAGTTGTTTCATCAATTTTTATTCCCAATTTTTCTTGAGTGATTTTAATTAAATTATCAATGCCAGATAACATGCAAGGAGTGGTTTTGCAGAATTGTAGCAAGTATTTTCCAACTGGTTTTAAATTATACATAGTGTAAAAACTTGCTACTTCATAAACCTTAATTTCAGGCATTGATAAAATTTCAGCGATGGTTTTGATTACATCTTTTGAAATCCAATTATCATTTTGTCTTTGCGCTAAATCAAGCAAAGGCATCACTGCAGATTTTTGCTTTCCGCTTGGATATTTAGCGATAATTTCTTTTATTTTTTGTTGATTTTCTGTATTAAATTCAAAAGCCATATTTTTATTTTATTTAACTTTTTTCCAAACTGCTTTTTTAGCTGCAATTAAAATTACTAGTAAAATTGCTAAGAAAATTATAGTTCTAACGCCCATTTTTTTGCGATGCTCGGTTTCTGGTTCTGCCGCCCATTGTAAGAAATTTACCACATCAATTACAACTTGTTCTTTAGAAGCAAAAGTTCCATCTTTGTAATCAATTTGACCATCATCACTAATTGGCGTGGGCATTGAGATTTGTCTTCCTTCGAAATAAGGATTATAATTTTTTCCTGCTGTCATAGGAAACTCATCTGGAGCCTCTTGATAGCCAGTTAATAGTGAATAAACATAATTTGCTCCATCATGACGAGCTTTTACAATTAATGATAAATCTGGCGGAAGAGCGCCACCATTAGCAGATCTAGCAGCATTATCATTAGCATAAGGAGAAATAAATCGATCAGATGGCAGAGCAGGGCGATCAAACATATCACCATCATCATTGGGACCATCACTAACACTATATTCTAAAGCAATTTGTTTTATTTCTTTTTCTGAAAATCCAATTTCAGCAAGATTTCTAAAAGCTATACGTTTTAAACTGTGGCAAGATGAACAAACTTCTTTATAAACTTGATAGCCGCGCTGAATTGAAGCTTTGTCAAAGCGACCAAAAAATCCTTCAAATTCCCATTTTAATTGTTTTGGGTGAAGTGCTGCAGTGCTAAGATCATCATGGCTAGAAGATTCATTTGCGAATGCAAAACTAGCATTAAAAATAAAAACTA
>CALBSF010000070.1 GCA_937927795.1 uncultured Rickettsiales bacterium | reverse complement strand
CGAGATAAGATTTATCAGGTATCACAACACTGCCGGCAATATCAGAAGAAATTTCTCCTAAATCCATCTTATCAAATTTCATTCTTGATAATTCATCAGGGGTAAAACCTCCACAATCAGGAGATTCAGCAGAACCCCAGCCTTTTCCTAATTGCGCCCTGCCCTGTTCTGTTATAACGCGCGAAATTTTTGAATTAAAACAGCAATAAGTTTTTCTGGTTTTTAAACATTTCCCAATAAGAGGAATTTTTTGTGAACAATAAGATCCAACATAATGACAAAGCTTCTTTGATTGCATCTGCATGAGCGTTTGCTCGTCAGTTGAACAAGATGCACCCGCATAATCCTGACCCCAGCCATCATCTTTACAGCAGTTATTGTAGCTGACAGTATCTTTCTCGCAGCTCTTACCTGAGCCACTAAAAATTCTCAAATCAGCAGATTTATTATTATCTTTTGCAGCTTGATTTATACTTGAGAGATAAGCAATTGAAGTGGCAAAATCTTGGTTAGAATCATCTTCAATTTTGGTGCATTGATTATTGGTACAGTAGATATTTGAACCACAATCAACTGTAGCTGTAGAAGTAACAGTTGTTTTTGAACAAACATAAGTGTTTTGGCGATAATTACAGATATTATCACTAGAGAGGTTTAAACACTTCGTACCTTGCAAAGAGCAATCACTTGGAATTGATTTACAATTATCAATTGTTTGGCAAACTTTGTTATTTTGATAATTTAGGTAATATCGCGCAGTTGCATTTCCAGCACCTGAAACACCTAAAGTAATCTCTAATTGATTTGCCCCATTAATTAGATAAGGCTTAAGATTAACATTTGGAGAAGATTGAAAATCTGTAGCCAATTCACAACGTCCCCAATTCAGATCACCATAAGAAAATACCACACTTCCATTTACTTTAATTTGAATAACATCGTCCCATCTTACCCATTGAAGCACAAAATCGCTTATTTTTGATTTATCAATAATATTCACTGTGGCACTGGCATAATACTTTGTACAACCTCCCCCTCCTCTTCTAGAAATATCCATCACCAAGTAAGGAAAGTTCCAAGTTGTTGTTTCTGCGCCTGGGGAAACTGTGACTAGTTTTTGCCCATCCACACAATCGGTTTCTTCATATTGATCACATGTTTTAAGCTCAGTTTCGGTCTTTGTATGAGTTATAGGCTTACATTCTCCATAAGTACCTGTAAGCATTGCCACAACTTCATCAGGATTGCCTTCAATAGCTTGAGAGCTTTTTAAAAAGTCATCACTTGGACTTAGATTAACTTTGGGACGCTTCGGCAAAGCCTCGGTCATTAATTTACCTTCTTCTGAATTTTTGGTTTTAGTGATGGCATCACCATTCATATCACCGCCATCATAGTATTTTGTTTGCTCGGGATTATCCGTTGTATATCCTGGTGTATTTTGTTTATTTTGATCTGTAACAACTGTTGCTGCTGAATTTTTATAACTAGTGCCTAGATCTAAACCAGCTTGTCTTGCCTCTTCAATATTTGTGGCATTGGCGGCAAGGTAAGTTACTGCTACGATAAAAATAATTAAGAGGATAAATAATTTTCTCATCACTTCTCACCTCCACTGATTTTTGTCAAATAAATGGAAGCAGTTTTTGCAGCATCACCTTGCCCACTTTCAATTTGCTCTAGTGCGTATTTCAAAGTAATATTACCAGTTATTCGGTCATGCACCGGAGTAAATTGACAATCATTTTCCTGACAGTCTTGAACAACATCTGAAAGCACAACAAAAGTAGGAACTAGTTTAACCTGAAATATGTCAAAGAGCCTTGGATCGATTATTGCAGAAACATTTTCTCTAGAAATATTGGCTAAATATTCTTGAGTATTTCTTAAACTTCCAACAAGCCCTCTCAATACCAAAATTCCACCAGATTGTTTTGCTTGGATCATCAAATCTTTAAGGGCATCTTTTGGCATTGATGATGAAACAAAAATCATCAATGGATAATGTGTTATTGAGGCTTTTTTTACATCGTCTGGCTTAAAACGATAGTTATGCAATAAATCAGCAATAGCATCTTTCTGACGAGCTTCTTTGGTAATATCATAATCAATTTTGGGAAGTGCCTGAGCTTGCTTAGAAAATAATTTATTTTGATTTTTATTTATCCAATCTTGTGATTCTTTGAAATTTTTACCACTCTTTACTTCTTCAACTTTTTTAGCAATTTCTTTGGTATCTTTTTCATAAATCTTTGCTGCTTGTATTTTCTTTTCTTCTGCTTCATCAATCATTTTTTGTGCTTCTAATTCATAATTTGCGCTAGGCTTTGATTTAATATCTTTGATAAAATCAGCGGTTTCCTGCTTATCTTTTTCTTGAACTTCTGGCACAGTAATATCTTGAGCTAAAGCACTAAAGGAAACGAATAACAATGTAATTAATAAAAATTTATCCCGCACAGCAGTTTCTCTTCCTCCATATCAAATAATTAAAATCTTCTCCACTTACCGGAATTTCTCTGAACGACTCCCAAAAAAAAGTTGATTTACCAAGCGGATTGCAGCCAAGCATTGGGTCAATTGTTGGCACTGGCACAGTTAGCTGAGTTCTGTATTGACTTTTCTTAATCATTGGAGACGGAATCGCCTGACAAATCGATTCAGGACCAGAAGTGATTGGTAATAAAGCCTCTTTATGCAGCTTATAGAGCATCCTTGAAACTGTTAGCGAAGAGGATTGAATCGAAGTATTATGCGTCATCACTTTTCCACCTGTAGGATACATACCGCCTTGGCAACCGGAACACCAAAAGAGAGGATCAAGAGGCAACCAAAAAGAAGATGAAACACAATCTGCAACGCAAGCCGCCTGAGCAATTAAATTTCCAAATAAAATTGCTTCGGGATTAATCATAAAAGACAACTCATCATCAAGCCAAAGCGGATCTAATTCCGTGATATAGTTAACATCAAAACTTTGCGTGATCTCAACGCATAGATAATCAAAAATGATTCCTATAATCGCAAAAACTGGATACATATACCAGTGGACATGCCAAGTTGCTGGATCTTCTTCTGTTCCCGAACCTACTTCAGGATCACCACCAGATCCAACCGGAATACCTGGATCAATTTTTTGCCCACCAATTCCAACAAAACAGAATGGCTCTTTTGTTACATCAGCAAGCCTAACCGGCTCCCAAAATCCAATTGCTATACCTGGACGAACAAATATTGGCGGAGGTGCCGGACAAAAGCATATAGGAGAAGGAAAATTCGGAGTATCAGCAGTTTTTCCAGGAACAACTGGAACTATGCCAATTGATATTGGAAGAATGCAAGCCCAGCAAATATCAGTTATAGGATTAACCATTCTACCAGTACATTTTTTTGCCCAAGCAGAATCAGCAAATAAAACAAAAATGATTACTAGAGATGCTATTTTTTTCATATAGACACCTCCTTAACTCTTAACATTTTTCCATCTTGCTCAACAAAAGCAGGAACGGCATGAATAGAAAACTTTTTTGTTAGCACTCCGTTTTGATCAAAATAAAGGCGAACTTTTCTGGTTCGCATCAAATCCAAAACCCTACCTTTAACCAAGATGATTTTTACTTTGCCTTTTCTTGATTTGTGCTGATCTATAGCCCAATTAACTTGTTCTTCATCACCGCCATCAATAAAAATTAAAGCCTTCGTTAATGATATTTTATCAAGTGGATTTACTTTTGTTCCGGCTCGATAAAAAACTTTTCCATTTTGGTCTTTCAAATCATCTGGCCAAGAAACTGAAGGATCAAAAATCCATTCACGATCTTGAGTTGCTTTAACAATGCCAGAAACAGGCTTCGGATTATTTACCTGATCCAGCATTTGTTTTTTGACATTATTTTGAAATTTATCTAAACGGCCATCTTTCTTAGCTTCTTGCAACTTTTCTTGAATTTCTTCCAGCAAGTTTTTCTCTTTAATTTCGTAAGTAACTCCATGAATTCCTAAGTCCTTGGCAAGTGCCATTTCGCTAAAAAGCAAAAAAAGCAACACCGATAATGTCTTTTTCATTTATGAGGCCTATTTCTTTATAGCGAGAATCAAAAGAGTCTTTGTGGGGGGTGTAAGCAAAAAATTTTCCTTGAGGAATTTTACTAGAAGCAACCGCGTGCAGTGGCTCTCCTTTCTTGGAATAAGGCTTTATTAAACCTATTGAATTTTTGTTTATGAATATTTCCTTTTTATGAACATCAATAACATCTCCAGGCAATCCCCCAACTAATTTAATAAATTTGATTTTTGATACTTTCAGCAGCGGATTATCTCTAACATAAAAAACAAAAATCTGATCTTTCTTGCTTGGCTTCACACCTTTTTTCACAACAACAAAGTGATATGGTAAAGACTCACTATAATTTCTAACTATTTCATATTTTGCAGGTGCTACCCACGCACAAATTCCAAGTAGAAAAATTACTAATATTCCAACAATAATTTTATTTCTTTTCTTCATCTGCACCCCCCTTGGTTTTAGAAACAATTGCATTGAACAACACTTTTTCTAGCTCAGGCGTAATGTCTTCAACATCAAGGGAAGCAACAGTTTGCTTTTGCAGTAAAATATAATTCTGCTTGCTGTGGCTAATATCTTTTAAGATTGATTCTAGGGTTTGTATGTGAGTTTTTACGGCCATTTCCACCGCCTCATCACCCATCTTGTTTTCAACCAAATGGCGAGAGAGATTAATCATGAAACCATTATTCAGATAAGACAGATCAACAACGGCAATTTTGGGAATTTTCCTTTCAAGGATTTTATAGGTAAGTAAAGATGAAAACGCTGACACAATAAATGCTGCAACAATACTGACCGCTATTTCTCTAGGTATTTTTTTTAAGAGTTTCATTTAAGCCTCATAGATTTTTGTGAATATATTTGTTGATAAGAATCCGGATAATGTGTTTGCATCTTGTTTCTGATTACCATTTCAAAAGCATCTTCATGGCTTATTCTGTCAGCAGAATTCTGCGTCATATCCATTACCATTCTAAAATCGGAATGGTTCAAAAATTTGACTTCAGGATTTTTTGTCTCTTCAAAAACCATTGCATCAAGAGCCTCTTCCATTGAATATCCTTGCGAGATTAATTCATTTTTCCTTGCCACATGCTCTGCGGTTGATGAGTAAAGCAAGATTGAAAACTTATCAAAAATTAAATTGGCTTTAAACCATCCGGTCGGACCGCAAATTACCACTTGAGAATATTGCCCCTGAACTTTCTTGGTATTTTGCATCGCTTCTTTGAGTCCTGGATTTTCTTTAAAAGATACCTTGCCTGAAGCCTCCAACATATTTATGTTTTCTTGCTTCATCGACATATACACTCCAAAATCACTATTATCATGAGCTGCTTTTGTTGCCGGAGTTTTATAAAAATCATCAAGTGATTGGGTTCCTAAAATAAGATTTCCACCATATTTTCTTGCACGCCTAGCCATTCCTTCAATAAATATAGCCGAACCCTCTCCGTGCAGAAGATCCCACGCTTCGTCTATCACCAAACTAATTTGCCTTTTTCTATCACCAAAATACATGTTCTCGGAAATCATGAACATCAAGAACATTATAACTATCGACTGCAATTCCTTCTTATTTTTTAATTCCGCAGTTTCAAAAACCATGAATGGATTTGAAAGTTTTACTGTGCTTTTACCTTCAAAAAAACGACCCAGAACGCCATCTTTTGTGAATGGGCCCACCAGAGTTGCTAGATCTCTTCCTCTTTGATCTTCATGATCCTTAAAATAGTCTCTTACAGTAGTAATATTGGCATTGATACCTTTAGCATCCCAAATTTTTCCCACAGCATCTTCAATTAATCTCATTTGTATCTGATCTAAGCTCCTAATACCTTTCTTAGTTGGATCACCTTCACACATCTGGCAAACAATCGCCGTAATCAACCTGATTACCTCAGTTTTATATTCTGGAGATTTTTCCATCGTTTCTTGATTAACCACAGAAAAAGGATTTATGATAATTGCAGGCTCGGCCTTATCAGAAAACTCAACAAATTCGCCATCTTGCAAATGGCAGGTATTCATAAAAGATCTTCCATCATCAATTACATATACGATCCCATCTCTTCCCCTAAGAGATGTTACAATTTCTTGCATCAACACCGATTTTCCAGAGCCAGATTTTCCAACAACAATGCAATTAAAATTACCTTCTTTGTTAGCAAAAGGATCCCAAAAAAATACTTGTCCACGACAACCATAGAGCATCAAACATGGAGATCCCATGCCACGATATTCAGCTTGAAGTGGAGCCAAATTTGCAACAGTCCAAGAAACCATTGTTTTTGTTCTGCCCATTTTTTCTAAATCCTCAAAATACCCTTCAGATAAGCTAAATGGCATAACAGTCAAAAACGCAGGAAGTTGTAAATATTTATCGCGGGCAAGAGTCCAGCCACAAGCCTTATAAATTGATTTTATAGTTTGCTCTGCCTTATCAATTTTATCTTGTGGAGCAAAAGTAATTACTTGGTAGATACACTTTAATATTTTCTGACCAGCATTTAATTTCTCGTTAACAAACTGCCATTCTTGAGCGCTTCTTTTCATTTCGGGAATAAATCTAGCCATCTCACTTGAGGCTAATCTTGTAGAATGAAAATTTTTTGCCTTAGCTTTATCTACTAATTTTGCTTCATTTTTTGGCAATGTAACTGAGAAGAAAGTCAAAAAAGGATATTCCATTCTTCTAAGATCCTGAAAATAATCCCCTATCAAATCACGACATTGCCACTGAGCCCAACTAGATGGAAAATTTCTGACCGAAAATGATCTTACTTCAATTTTCTTATCTGGATTATCGTGATAAAATGTAATTTGATCCCGATCTTTGGCTAAGCTATTTTCTGGATCAACTACCTGTCTGTTTATTGGCTGCAACGGATCATAAGATCTATTTTCTTTCCATGGAGAAGTATCAAAATTAATAATTTCATCTAAGAAATTTATAAGACCCTCTGGCTCCATATCGGAAGAATTGACCCCAGCAGTATCAAAGGCTGTCTTTAGTTTCTCTTTAAATGAGCAAAGTTCTTTTGTGACATGCTCAATTGAACTTTCATCTACCTTTTTATTCGAGAAAATTTTTTGAAAAACACTAGAAAAAGCATCTTCTTGAGTTTTCTCACGAAATGGAATTGAAACAGCAATGACTAAACGGAAGTTCTTAAGTGTGAATGGAGTCGAACCAAAAATTGATTTATGGTTGGCATTCTTAAAATATTTTATTCTTTCATCCGCAATTTTTTTGTAAATTCCTCCTTGTATATCACGAGGCTGACGCCAACGATCAAAAATATCTCCTATTTTTGGTGATGCCCAATTCAGAAATTGAACTGAGCAACCTTCTGGAATTCCATCAGTAAAAACCCCAGAAATTGCCTCTACAACCCCATCATTTGCTCCTACCAACGGATTACCCTCTAAAATAAATCCAACAGAATTATCGTTGATAAAAACTTTTTTTTCAGAATCAAAATAGCGATATGGTAATAAATCAGAAATCTGACTATTATTAAAATTTAAATGGTTAGAGCTTTGTGAGAGGCTGCTTCCTCCAAAGATTTGATTTATGGTATTATATATTTTTTCTAAATTAATCATTTCTGCCCTACCCACTTTGCTTCTTCATCAACAACAAAAATGGTTTTTTCAGAATGTTGATTACCTTCTGAATCTATGTAAGGTGCAAACCATACTCTTCCTACTTTCTCTTGAGTTCTAAGTTTTGAGCCAACGGAAACTGGCTCCTCATTCCTATTTTTTGCTTCTTCCTGCTTAATTTTTTTGAGATCCTTAAATTTTGGAGCAATGAGTTTAATTTCTATTTTTTGTCCGGAATTATTAAAATCCTTTGTAAGTTTATCAGCAGGACTATCACTTAACGACAAAGCAGCGTCTCTGATTGAGATACAACTTCCCTTTCCACCTTCTAAAACAGGACAGCTCCAAGTACTTTTGGTATTGCTACTGCAAGAAACAATAAAAAATAAAACACCAATATAAATAATTTTTTTCATCTTTGACCGTCCTCAAATCTTTGAATAAATTTATTACCGAGTGGAGTTTGTTTGCGATGACGCTTGCCGTTCAAGTGGAAGCCCTCAACAAAAACAACCTCTACTTCAATTCCTGAAGGAATACTGACCACTGGCTGATATTGTTCCGCCCTATTGATTAGGTAATTTGATAGACGATCACTGGCACTAGAAATGCCCTGCCCTACACCTTTCTTAACAACATCTTCGTTCGAATAACCATTCTGCAAAGTTACTCCGCTGGAAAAACTTAAAGGCGGCGCAACTCTTGAAGATAGACCCTGCCCGAATCCTCCCACTAAACCAGCAAAAAAAGATTTAGCTAAGAAATCGCCTTCGCGCGAAATAACATTTCCTCTCACCCCTGATTTTCCTTGTCCTGCAACATAGCCCCTAATAGCAGTTTCATAAACTAAGTCTTCAGACTTAGAGCAAGTCATATTTACCAATTTTACATACACTTTTTCGCTGCTCAAATCACCACTCGCAGCCCCTGTAATTACACATCCTGTTATATCTGCTTTTTGGGTATTACCTTCATAAACAGAAGAAAATGCCGGAGATTCTACTTGTAATAAAATTGGTCTTGGATCTGATTGAGCAGATATTCCAACTGAAGCATCAACCCCTGATATTATTTTTGCTTTAGCATATGCACCGGCGGGAACATACTCTTCCGCCTTAAAAAATTCGCCCTCTTTATCTTTTTCTTCTTCAAGATTTAAATGAAAACTTTGAATGGTTTTTGGAGCAGGAGGTGCAATCTGCATATTTTCACCCTGCTGATTCTTAAGCGTAAAGGGATCTTTAGGATCAATTCCTCCTCTAGCTAGAGTCATTTGGCTTTTTAAAGTCTCAATTTCCTTGCTTTGACCTTCAATCAATTGTGATTGCTCAGCCAACATATCCTCATATTTTTTTTCAACTTCTGCCAATCTGCCTTCAATATGTGATTTATCGCTGCTATAATTTTTTTGAAATTCATCATAATCATCTAACTTTTCTTCTGCATTCTCAAGCCAACGATCTTCTGCCTTTAAGCCTCTATTGGGATCATGAAGCATGATCTTATTTTTGCTGTTTATAATCTTTGCAATATCGCTTTGCTTTTGTTTTGGTTGTCCATAAAGCAAAAAAATAGCACAGACTCCAAACAAGCCTCCGACTGTAATAATCAGATTTTTATATTGTTTAAACTTGGAAGATTTGTTTTGCTCAATCATTTAATCCTCCTAACTTATCACAAAAATTTCCGTGGTCTCATCCGGCAAAAGATTTGTTTTTTCTATCTTCACCGCCCTCACCCCATTCTTGAAAAATATTTTTTCTTCAAGATTCAAAACCTGATTTGTCGAATTTTTCAGAACAAAAATTTCTCCAACAAAATTCTGACCTTTATAAATTGTGCTACGCCTCATTGATAGATCGCCTAGATCCACATATTTCTTTTCATGTCTGATTTGATATAATTCCAAACGCTTCTTTTCTCTCATAGCCTTCATCAGAGCTATTATTTGCTGCTCATAAGAACTTTTACCAATCTTGGTAACTTCCATATCACCACTAGCTACAGTGAGATCATTTCTTAAAATAATCTGTTCAGAAGGAATTGCTTTTGGGTAGAGAATGCCTTTATAGGTAAAATTCTGTTGAGTGATTATGAATATATTGATTGGCTTGTTTTCCGAGGAATGTGCAGCCCTTATGTAAACCTCTCCTATTTTCTCATCTAAACTTATATCGAGATCCATGTTATTAATTTTAACATCTCGGATTCGATCCCCCACAACTTTAATTCTGTTCAGATCTGTTTTTGAAATTTCCGCAGTAAATTCATCACCATCTTCAATATCCTTAATTTGAGCAGCAAAAGATGAATTAGATAAAAAAAGAAAAATTACGAAATGAATAAAAAATATTTTTTTCATGATGACCTCCCCGCTATTTTGTGAGCCTGATCTATGAAATATGAATCAATTTCATAGGAAACTTTCGAGAGCAAATTTATATTAGAAACTAGCTCTGGCGTTGCTTTGCATGGGCAAAAATCATCAATGATATTTATAATTTTGATTTCAGATACATTGTCAGGATGGCATAACAAAGAGAAATGGTGATGCTCATTTTCAGAAGTAAATAATATGCAACCCGACAAGTTATTTAGGTGTAAAAAATCATCTAAGTGGAAGCTGTATATTGGAGCGGCACAATCAATATTCTGGCTTTGCAATAAACCAAAAATTTTATTCTTAAAATTATCTAATTTAAAAAAGTCAGTGTGAGATACGATTAAATACCTATGTCTTTGCAGCGTAATTGCTTGTTTCAAATTTTCTCTTTCAACATCATATTCCCACTCTCTATGCACCGAGCCAACAGAACTAACAAACATTACCCCATCAGGAAGATTCTCTTTTGATTTAATTGCACTAGAAAAATAACAATTTGGATCAAACAGCGTAGAATCAGATTTAAGCTCATCCATTGTTAAGCCATAGCTACCAAACAATGTAGTATTTACCTTGTTGAACAGTAGATTGATTTCAGCATAAGTATCATTGGGAATTACAATATTAATAACTTTAGCTTTATTTGATTTTTTGCTTATTCCTCTAAAAATTTTATCTACAATTAAACTCGCTTCAGGCTGGCAATTTCTATTTTTAACTGACTTCTTTGCATGTTCTATTTCGATAGATTTGTCAGAAAAAATCTTACACGGAAATGAAATAAATCTTTCAGGTTTACTCATTTAAGCCTCCTGTTTTTTTTGAATTTTTATCTTGTTGCACTTCATAAAAATCCATTATCAGCGGCCTAAACCCTTCAAAACTGTAAGTAATCGAGTAGGTTTTATCTTCTGTTAATACTTCTTCCTTACCCAAATAAGTTGAGAGCTTTCCAACCACAATTGCTCCATCATAAGTCTCATTAACCGACATTGATTGAGGGTAAAACAATGTAGTGATACGACGATTTGTCATATCCTTGTTTCGCTCATTAAGGTCTTTCTTTAACTGACCATAAAAAGCCGGATGGGTAATTTTTAGAATCGATTTAGCACTATATTCAGCGTTAGCGGGACTTACATTTAACATCAAATTAATCGCATCTCTTGTTATAGCTTCAAGATATGCAGGCGACATTTTGCTACTTTTTATAGAAGTTTTTTCATCTAAAGAATTTGGGATCAATACAATTTCCTTGTCATGTAAAAATAAAGAGGCTGATAAAAAAATATTTGCCAACAGCATAATACCGGCAACCACTAGTATAGCGTTACGCTGTTTTAGAATTTTATCCGCCTCAATTATTAAACCCTCTTTGTTCATTATATCCCCTACCCTAAGCAATAAAAATTTTAGCAGAAGAATCAGGTAATGATTTAACTCCCAATACACTGCTTGGGTAATGCCAATAAATCATTGCTCTTAAAACATTGCCCCCTTCAGAACCTTTAAGTTTTTTCCAACTCTTAAATGAAATAATCGCGATAAGTGGAGTAAGAATTTTTAAACCAAGAATAAGACCAAAGCCAAGCGGCACTATTGCAGACATCGCTTCATCAATAGACCAAAAAAGAAATCTCGGTGCATCATCAAGATGCTTTGGAATAAAAAATTTTTCTGATGACATAACTAAATCAAAGCACTAATTCCACCTGTTACCATGCTAGGACCAATTCCTAAAACCATTCCAAGCACACTAGGAACAACAAGTTTTGTTAAACTCTGAGAAGCGGCGGACCAAACAACACCGATAACAAAACCCGCAAGAGCAACTAACTTTCCACCATTTCCTGTAATCATCCCTTCAGTTTTGGTAACCAAATCCTGTAATTCTTCTCCACCAGTCCCCGCAAATGCAAGCTCTGGAGAAATTACTATTAACACTGAAAAAATGAGTATCATAGAAGCTATGAACGACTCCATACTAATTCTCGCCATATGTATTAAACTTATTAAATTATTATCTAATTTTGTTAAATTAACATCTAACTTTGTTCAATGTATATTGAAGTTTTGTTAAATGCAAGAGAGATTTTTTTAATTAATAGAAAAACTTCCCAATATCAGTATAATGCTGTGTATAACTCTTTTATTAAACCATATGTTAATATTTTTAACATATATTAAATAAATATTAATATGATATTTG
>CALBSF010000069.1 GCA_937927795.1 uncultured Rickettsiales bacterium | reverse complement strand
GAACTTAGAATAAACTTTTTGTTTACCAGAATACAAAGATAGTCTATTCCTAGAATATCTATTTTTAGAATACTCGTGCCAGAAAACATTATAATGTTTTTTAATTGTCTTTGTATATTCTAAAAATTGTATAAGAATAGACCTAGTATTATACTTAGAAAGTTCATCTAATTCATTTTTAATATTACTAAATTTTTCTAAAGCCTGTAAAGTCTTGTAAATAGAGGTCTTATGTTCATTTTTAAATTGACAAATTTCAAGTAAATCTTCTTCACTAATATTAAAAATTGGTGATTTTAAAAGACTGGCTAAATTTAAATCATCAATTGGTAAAAGGCTAAATTTCAGCGCCAAAAGCAAATCTTGCAATAATAAATTGTCACTAAATTTAATTTCTTTTTTAGAAAAAAACGGAATTTGATATTCGTGAAAAAAATCAATTAAAGATGAATTAAATTCACCAACTCTGCTTTTAAGTAAAATCATTATATCGCTATATTTTACCTGATTTTCTTTGGTTAAATCTTTAATTTTTAGGGCAATTAATTTTGCTAGTTTTTTTGCTCCGCTTTCTTGTAAATCATAGCTAAAATCAGTTTTCCACTCAAAAGAATCTATATTATTTTTTTCTTTTTTTTCATTAAAAATTTGTGGCCAAATTTCAACTTTTCCTACTCCAGAGCGAATTGAGCTATGATTTTTAAACTCATTCAGCTTGCTAATCGCATTTTTATAAATTGGATTTGCAAAAACTCTATCAACAGATTCTAGTATTTTGGGCAGTGATCGAAAAGAATTATTTAATTCTATTTTTTGAAAATTATTGCCAAGTCTATTTTTAAAATATTCAAAAATTTCTTGGCTGATATTCGGGTTAGCGCCTTGAAAACTATATATAGATTGCTTTTCATCGCCAACAATAAATATGCTGCGATTTTGATTATTGGCACTAATTCCAGAAAAAAAATCTTCAGTTAGTGCTTTAATAATGTTCCATTGTTGATGATTAGTATCTTGTGATTCATCAATTAAAATATGGTCATATTCACCTTTAAATAAATTTAGCCAACGATTATCAGAAAGCAAAGTATTAATTTCAATTAACATATCTGAAAAATCACGAGCCTTTTTCTCTCTAAGAAACATTCTATATTCTGTATAGAATTTTGGAACCACACATTTAATCTTATCTGCAGTTTGTAATTTATAAGCAGTTATTGCAGAACCGATATATTGTGCTTCATCATACATTTGATTAATTAAATCATAATAATCAGCCTTAGTTTCTTCAGAATCATTAAAACTTGGTTTGAATTTTTCTTTATACCAATCAATAAATTGGTATATATCAACTACTTCTTTAAATTTTTTCATTCTTGATAACATACCAAGGCAAAAAGCATGAATGGTAGTAATTTTTACCTCCTCATTATTCAAACGTTTTTTAAATTCATTAACAGCAGCAGTTGTATAAGAAAAGAAAATAATTTTCTTTGGGTCAACTCCATTATCCAAAAGATAACGAACTCTTTTAGTGGCTGAAGCAGTCTTCCCGCTTCCAGCAGTTGCTTTTAAAATAATACTTGAT
>CALBSF010000068.1 GCA_937927795.1 uncultured Rickettsiales bacterium | reverse complement strand
TCCCTTGAGGGGAGAGGGTTGGGGTGAGGGTGATTTTAAATAAACTCCTAGCTCATTTTAAGCATTTTTCTTAAAGGCAATTCAGCCTTTGCTCTCAAGGCTTCATCCATCAATAATTCGCCGCCATATTTTGAATCATTGCCATATTTCATTACTAAATAAAGCTTTTCTAAATTATTTAAACCCATATATGGACAAGTGTTACAAAGGCTACAGCCGGCTTTATCAACAAAAGGACAATCGTGAAATTTTCCAGTTGGATTTTTTAATTTCATTTGGTGAATGATGTTGGCTTCGGTTAAAACAATAAATTCAGCGCCTTGATTTTGCTCGGTAAATTTCAATAAAGAAGAAGTTGAGCCAACATGATTAGCGTAACTTAATAAGTTTTCCGGACATTCTGGATGCGCTATTATCAAGCTTTGCGGATAATTTGTTTTTAATTTTACCAATTCTTTTTCACTAAATTGCTCGTGAACGATGCAACTTCCATTCCACAAAATCATATCTCGACCCGTGGTTTTAGCGATGTAGCGACCTAAATGTTGATCTGGAGCAAAAATAATTTGTTGATCTTTTGGAATTTGATCGATAATTTTTTTAGCGTTAGTTGAAGTAACGATAATATCAGATAGAGCCTTGATTTCAGCAGAGCAATTGATGTAGGTAATTGCAATTGCATTTGGATATTTTTTTCTAAACTCAGCAAAATCAGATGGCTTGCAGGAATCTTCTAGGCTGCATCCAGCCTTTAAATCAGGGATTATAACTTTTTTTTGTGGGGATAAAATTTTTGCTACTTCGGCCATAAATTTTACGCCGCAAAAAACTATAACATCGGCGTTAGTCTCTGCCGCCCTGCGCGATAAATCAAGAGAATCACCAACAAAATCAGCAATATCTTGAAGCTCGCTAGCTTGATAAAAATGCGATAAAATCACTGCATTTTGCTCGCGCTTTAAGCGTAAAATTTCTTGTTCTAAATTTGCAGGAATTTCTTGCATTAATATTTTAATTAATTCGTAGTAAAAACACGCTAATCACCCTCACCCTAACCCTCTCCCCTCAAGGGAGAGGGGATTGTATCGAGATTTTTTTAACTCTTAAATTTAAACAAACTCGATTTAATCCCCTCTCCCTTGAGGGGA
>CALBSF010000067.1 GCA_937927795.1 uncultured Rickettsiales bacterium | reverse complement strand
TTGCTGCCTGCATAATCATTGTTGCAATGAAATGTGAAGGGCTTTCTCATTTAAGCGATGAAGAGCTTGGTCAAAAAATGGCGCAAGCTTATTCTTGCTTTAAAGGGACTAAGCCGGAAATAAATAAAGATCACCTAACGAAAATAAGAAATTTCTCGGCTAATTTTCAATTTTTTATGGCTGGTGATAAAATTCCAGTTTTAACTGGAAACCCTCATGCAAAAAATCCAAATGTTGGAATGAGGTTGAAGAGATTGCCAATAGGATGTGTTTATGATATTATGGAAAGCGTAATGACCGAGGGTGGTAGTAAATTATTTGTGGATAATATGTATGAAAAAATTACTCCATTAACCCCTTCAATGAAGAAGGCTGAAACGCCGAGCCCCTTTGTTTCTAGTGCTGGAAGGGGTTTAAGAGTAAGTTCTGATCCTTTGGTTCGTTAAAATATTTTTTTAAACTAACCAAGCAAATTCTTCAATCTCAAATCAATCTCATCCAAAAATTCTTCAGTATAAAGATAATGTTTACCATGCTCAACTTTATTACCATGAATGCAAACCGCTAAATCTTTAGTCATTTTTCCTGATTCTACTGTTTGAATACAAACTTTTTCTAGCTTATGGCAAAAATCAATCAACTCTTGATTATTATCTAATTTTCCTCTGAATTCAAGGCCGCGGCTCCAAGCAAATATTGATGCCATTGGGTTGGTCGAGGTTGGTTTGCCTTGTTGGTAATCGCGGTAATGCCTTGTTACGGTGCCGTGAGCGGCTTCAGCTTCCATAGTTTTTCCATCTGGAGTAATTAAAACTGAAGTCATAAGGCCTAGAGAGCCAAAGCCTTGAGCCACTGAATCTGATTGAACGTCGCCATCATAATTTTTACATGCCCAAACAAAACTGCCGCTCCATTTAAGGGCAGATGCCACCATGTCGTCAATTAAACGATGTTCATAGACGATTTTTTTCTCAGCAAATTTTTCTTTAAATTCTTTTTCAAAAATTTCAGCAAAAATATCTTTAAAACGCCCATCATATTTTTTTAAGATGGTATTTTTAGTTGATAAATAAAGTGGCCAGCCTTTTTGAAGTGCTAAATTAAAGCATGAATAAGCAAATCCTCTAATTGATTCATCAGTGTTATACATTGCAAGGGCAACGCCGCCGCCTTTAAATTTAAAAACTTCATGTTCAATAATTTTTCCATCATCGCCTTCAAATTTTATAGTTAATTTTCCTTTGGATGGAACCACAAAATCAGTAGCTTTATATTGATCACCAAAAGCATGTCTTCCAACAATTATTGGGGAAGTCCAGTTTGAAACTAATCTTGGAACATTGCTGCAAACAATTGGTTCACGAAAAACTGTGCCATCAAGAATATTTCTGATTGTGCCATTTGGTGATTTCCAAATTTCTTTTAAATTAAATTCTTTTTGACGAGCTTCGTCAGGAGTAATGGTGGCGCACTTTATTCCAACGCCGCATTCTTTAATTGCATTTGCAGCATCAATTGTAATTTGATCATTTGACGCATCGCGACTTTCAACGCCTAAGTCAAAATATTTTATGTTAATATCTAAATAAGGAAGAATTAATTTTTCTTTAATAAATTTCCAAATGATTCGAGTCATTTCATCGCCATCTAGCTCTACTACTGGATTTTTTACTTGTATTTTTTTCATAGTTTTATTTATGTTTATATATTCCGTCATTCTTGATGCGTAGCATCGAGAATCTCGTGAGTTTAACCTTTGCTGGACTGGGTTTATACCAAGCTACAATTCTATTGACACTTTTTTACGAAGTATTTTTGAGGAAAAATTAAAACTTT
>CALBSF010000066.1 GCA_937927795.1 uncultured Rickettsiales bacterium | reverse complement strand
AAAAATAATCGTGGCTAATCACCAACATTAGACAATATTATTGCCGCAAAAGCGTTGATAATCTAATGGTAAATAGGATTGAGCAGTTTGATTTTTCTGAAAATTTAGTCAGAGATTTTTTTAAAGTTAATAATAAAAGATTACAGCAAAATTACTAAAGCAATAACTCTTGATGGAACTAGCACCAAAGGTTATTGTCAATTTGGTATAAAATTTGTTTTAGAAATAAAAATTGAATCAATATTTCAATCTTTAAAATGAGTTATAAAACTAATGTTGGCGCAGGTTGGCTTAGTTTTTGTTCTCATTGATTTCTTTACAAATTTTCAATAATCACTAAACTTAACAACCACAAAGGAGAAACTATTTATGAGCGATCGCACCAAAGCACTAGAAGCAGCATTATCACAAATTGACAAAGAATTTGGCAAAGGTTCGGCCATGAAATTTGGTCAAAAAACCGTTGCCGACATTGAAGTAATTCCAAGTGGCTCTTTAGCGCTTGATTTAGCACTTGGAGTTGGCGGATATCCAAGAGGCAGAATTATTGAAATTTATGGTCCAGAATCTTCTGGAAAAACCACTCTTACCTTACATGCCATTGCTGAGGCGCAAAAAGCTGGTCTTACTGCAGCCTTTATTGACGTTGAGCATGCTTTTGATCCAGCTTATGCTAAAAATTTAGGCGTTAATCTAGAGGAATTAATTATTTCTCAGCCAGATAATGGCGAAGCAGCTTTAGAAATTTCTGACACCTTGATTCGTTCTGGCGCAGTTGATTTGGTGATTGTTGACTCAGTTGCGGCTTTAGTTCCGTTAGTTGAGCTTGAAGGCGGCATGGGCGATAACCAAATGGGCTTGCAAGCGCGTTTGATGAGTAAGGCTTTAAGAAAATTAACATCCACTGTTTCAAAAACTAATTCTACGATAATTTTCATTAATCAAATTAGAATGAAAATTGGTGTAATGTTTGGCTCTCCAGAAACTACTTCGGGAGGAAACTCGCTTAAATTTTACGCTTCAGTTAGGCTTGATATTAGAAG
>CALBSF010000065.1 GCA_937927795.1 uncultured Rickettsiales bacterium | reverse complement strand
GAAAGTCGTTTTAATCACAAGCCTTCTGAATTATCTGGAGGACAACAACAAAGAGTTGCTCTAGCAAGGGCGGTAGTTGGAAAACCATCATTAATTTTAGCTGATGAACCAACAGGAAATTTAGATTCCGAATTATCAATTAAAATTTTTGATCTATTACAAAATTTAACCAAGGCGCATAAAATTGCCTGCCTTGTGGTTACTCACAATTTAGAATTAGCTAAAAAAACCGACAGAGTTATTTCAATTAGAGATGGAATCGTAGAAAATTAAATGAAAAATTTTACCAAAGAACAATTTGAGGAAAGTTTTAATCAAATCATCGACTTAAAAATTTCTGATGAAAAAATAAAAAATTTTTTAATTGATTTAAATCAAAATAATTTACCGCTTAACGCCTTTGTTGGTGCGCTTTCATGCTTAAAAAAAAGAATGAAAAAAATTGCCTTTCAAGATGGTGCAATTGATGTGTGTGGAACTGGCGGCGATAAATTAAAAACCTTAAATATTTCAACCGCAGTTTGTTTTGTGGTTGCGGCAGCAAAAATTCCAGTTGCAAAACATGGCAATAAAGCAGTTTCCTCTTCAAGTGGATCAGCAGATATTTTTAGCGAACTTGGAATAAAATTTTCTAGCGACGAAAAGGAAATTAAAAAAAAATTACAAGAAAATAAATTATGTTTTTTATTTGCGCCATTTTTTCATGAGGCGTTAAAAAATATTGCCCCAATTAGAAAAGAGCTTGCAATTCCAACAATTTTTAATTTTTTAGGACCATTATTAAACCCAGTAAATACAAGCTTTCAGCTTATTGGCGTGTCAAAAAAAGATGTGATGGAAAAAATGATGATTTGCGCAACTTTAGATTCTGAGCAAAAAGAGATCTATGTGGCTCACGGTTTTGACGGCATGGATGAAATTTCTTTGTGCGATAATTCTTATTTGTTAAAATTTGAAAATGGTAAAATTTTGCCGCAAGAAATTATCGATCCAGAAAAATATGGATTTAAAAAACTTCCAATTGAAGCTTTGATTGGAGGTGATTCTAAACATAATGCACAAAAATTAATTGCCCTTCTTGAGGGTGAAAAATCGGCATATCGAGATATTGTTATTTTAAATTCAGCATTTGCTTTTAAGCTTGCGCGCAAAGTAACAAATATTGAAGATGGAATAGATCTAGCAAAATCAATAATAGATCAAGGTTTAGCAAAAAAAGTTTTAGAAAAATGCAAAATATAATTAAAGCTGGCGTGATTGGAGATCCGATTTCCCACAGTCTTTCACCAGCAATTCATAATTTTTTCTTAAAAAAATATAATATTAATGGAAGTTATGAGGCGATTTTAATAAAAAAAGAAAATTTACAAGAATCGGTTTTTAAGCTTGTAAATCAAGGATTTGCCGGCTTTAATGTCACTATTCCTCATAAAGAAGAAATATTTAAAATTTGTGATTTTAAAAGCAAAACCGCAAGCCTAACCAAAGCTGTAAATACAGTAATTGTAACTTCTGATAAAAAATTATTTGGACATAACTCTGACTGCGAAGGCTTTCTAAATAACCTTAAAGAAAATTTTTTAGACTTCAGTTTAGAAAATAAAAATTGCTTTGTAATTGGTGCTGGAGGGGCAGCCAGGGCCATAATTTACTCTTTAATAAAAAGCCAAGTAAAAAATATTTTTATTACTAATCGCAGCGAAAAAAGGGTTTTAGATTTAATAAGTGATTTTTCTAATTTTGCTAAAGAAAAAAAATGCAATTTATTTTTTTTAAACCAAAATGACTTTGAAGAAAAATTATCGCGGTGTGATTTATTAATTAATTCAACATCCCTTGGCATGCAAGGATGCGAGCCGTTAGTAATTAATTTGAAAAATTTAAATCAAAATGCTATAGTTTACGATATAGTTTATAAACCACTTGAAACTAATTTATTAAAAATAGCAAAAGAAAGAAATAATCGAACATTAGGCGGAATTGGAATGCTGGCTCATCAAGCCTTAATAGGTTTTGAGGCTTGGTTTAAGCAAAAACCCCAAATTGATCAAAAATTAATTAAAATTTTATGCAAATAATAAAATCAATCATTGGCATTATAAAATCATTAGCAATTTCATTGTTTTTGGTTTTTTTGGTAACTTTTATGGTTAATAATCGTGAAGTTGTAAAGCTTAGTTTAAAGCCGATGCCATTTAATATTGAAACCAGAATGTTTGTGATTTTGGTAATATTTTTTATACTTGGAATATTTTTTGGTTTTGCAATTTTATCTAAAAATTTACTAAGCAAATCTTTGATGAATTTCAACAATAATTTGACATGTCTACAAACAGAGAGGAAGTCCTGAAAGGGATTTCCTTTTGTTAACATGTAGGAATTTATAAATTTTTTTCAACTCAGAAGTGCATCACCGTAGGTGTTTCACAAGTTTGCAAAATGTTTCATGCATCTAAAATGATGTCCAGCTTCACGGGTTAGCCCTTCGGAAATTAGATAAATCTGTCCTATTGCGCTCTTCGATGCTCAGGCGGACAGATTTCCTAAATTTCTTTCGAGTCAGAACGGGCTTGTACCGCTTTTCTAATTATCTGTGGAGGCCGATTGCTGTTTCCATGCGTCTCAGTGTTTCCGAAGCAACTGCATTCGCTTGTTTAGCTCCTGCATCCAAAATGTCATCCAGTTCTTTGGAACTCAATAGCTCATAATAACGAATCTGCATTGGTTCCAATTCAGCGATGATGGCATCCGCCAATTTTTCTTTGAAATTACCGTAACCTGAACCGGCAAATTCTTTGACCAATTCATCAATCGATTTATCGGTGAAGGCCGAGAAAATCGTCAACAAATTCGAGATGCCAGGCTTGTTTTCTTTATCGTATTCGATGATGCCGCTTGAGTCGGTGACG
>CALBSF010000064.1 GCA_937927795.1 uncultured Rickettsiales bacterium | reverse complement strand
ATAAGAAAAATGGTTTGTTAACGTCTTATGATAATCATGTCTTGCAGAAAAAAGCTGAAGAACCGGTAAGAATTAACAATAAATTTTCATTACAGGTTTATAATGCCAAAGAGTTAAAGCAAATGCTTGCCAAATGCGGATTTAAAACCTTAGAGCAATATGATATTGATGGTTCTAAATTTTTAGAAAAGAAAAGTTTGAGTATTTTAACGGTTGCGCAGAAAATAACACTATTTTAACCTCAAAACACCCACCTAAACTCTCTTACTAACCATAATCGCAAATTTCGTGGCCGCTTTGATTGTAAAAGTAAGTGGCGTAAAACAGTTCAAATCTCTGGCTTTATTTTCATAACCAATATCTCGATGCTCTAGCTCTTCTTGTCTAAATTTTTTAATATTATTTTTTAGCTCAATAACTTTATTTTTTTCTTCCACACTTAAAAAATTTTCCTCTTTTTCCAAAACCTTTATTTGCTCTTGATAATGCTCATCTATAACCTCTTCAACCGCGGTAGTACATGCCATTGCCGCCCTTTTATCTGCAAATGCGGTTATAAAACCTAAAGCAAAACCAGAAATCCTCCAAATTGGCTGCATTATAGTTGGACGAGATTTTTCTTTTTTTATTTTATCGTCAAAATAATCAAAATGCTCATCTTCTTGTTTTTTCATATGCTCGACAAGCTCAAGAGTTTCTTGATCTTTCTTGATTTTCAAAGCCGCAATTTGACCAGCATAAATCACCTTCGCCCCAAACTCTCCGGCATGATTAACCCTAATCATTTGAGCAATTTTTTGAGAAAAATTTGTCATTTAAATTACCGTTAAAAACAATCCAAGCTCATCAGCTTTTTTTATTACTTCTTCTTTTTGTAAAATTAAAGTTGAACCAGCTCCAATTGCAATTCCTTTAATTGACGCTAAGGCGCAATTTTCAATAGTTGCAACGCCAATTGTTGGTAAATCTGCCTTACCGCTTTGATTAAGCTTTTTCATTTTCACCAAAACCGCATCTTTTTTATATTCAATTTGCAAATCTTGACATCTTTTAATCATCAAATCAGTTCCCTCAACCGCCTCAATTGCAATAATTTGTTTTTGCGCCATCACCAAAGCCTGGCCAACATCAAATTTTGAAAAGTTTTTAATTGCCTCAACTCCAAGCTTAATATCTTCAAGATTTTCTTTATTTGGTAATTTTTTAGTAAGAGTAATTTTACTTGAAACCACGCAGTCTAGCAATTGCTCAATTGCCACAAAATTAAAACCTTCTTTTTCTAGAAATTTAATCACAGTGCTTAGAACCGCATTATCGCCTAAAATTTTATTTGCCAATATTTTTGCAAGCAAAATAGCGCCTTTTTTATCAACTTTTATTGCCGAAAAATTTGGTTTATTAATCGCGCCAATAAAAACCAAATTTCTAATATTATTTTCTCTTAATTTATTTAAAAAAAACTCTAAAGCACCATATTTTAGAACGGTTGGATTGTAGGAAGAATAATCAATTTCATAATTTTCACCTTCAAGTAAAAATACTAAAAATTCTTGATTTCTTTTTTTACATTCATCAATCAACATTTTTGGCAAAACCCCCCTGCCCGCAACTATCGCCAGTTTTTCTACCAAAGGATTAAATTCTTTTTTACCAAATGAAAACATTCTATACTAAACCAAGTTGAAAATATCGATTTTATAACAAAGGATTTTTTGTTAAAAGTCAATATCAAAATAAACGCTAGTATTAGACATACAGCGCTTATTTTGATATTGACTTTTAAC
>CALBSF010000063.1 GCA_937927795.1 uncultured Rickettsiales bacterium | reverse complement strand
AATTGCTGGAACCATGATTACTAATCCAAATACTTGTGGAAAATTTGAAAAAAATATTAAAGAAATTGCTGATTTAATTCACTCAGTTGGCGCCTATTTTTACTGCGACGGCGCTAATTATAACGCTATCGTTGGAAAAGTTAGACCTGCAGATATTGGCGTTGATGTTATGCATTTTAACTTACATAAAACTTTTTCAACTCCTCATGGCGGCGGCGGCCCAGGTTCTGGCCCGATTGCAGTTAGAAGTGATCTAGCAGAATTTTTACCAAGCCCTCACGTAAAAAAAGAAGGTGAAGTTTATAAATTTTACGCTCCAAAAAATTCTTGCGGCAAAGTTAAAGGATTTAACGGTCAATTTGGAATGCATGTTAGAGCCTTAACTTACATGCTTTCTCACGGAAGTGATGGCTTACAAAAAGTAGCTGAAGATGCTGTTTTAAGTGCCAATTATATTTTAGCAAAATTAAAAGATTTTTATCATGTTCCTTTTGAAGGAAATTGTATGCATGAATGTTTGCTAACCGATAAATTACAAAAAGCTCAAGGCATTTCAACCCTTGATATTGCTAAAGCCTTGATTGAATATGGCATTCATCCAATGACAGTTTTCTTCCCACTAGTTGTTTCTGGGGCCATGCTAATTGAACCAACCGAAACCGAAACCAAAGAAACTATAGATCAATTTATTGACACTATGATTTTTATTGCTAAAGAAGTAAGTAGCGGCAATGGCGAAAAATTCCATCAATATCCTTTATCAACTCCAAGAAGAAGATTGGATGATGTGAAAGCTGCCAAAACTCCTGTTCTTACTTGGATGGACAGCAATTAAAAAAACATGCAAAAAAAATCTGCCTTTACTCTTGTTGAAATTTCAATAGTAGTATTAATCATTGGAATTTTAGTTACAGGAGTAATTAAAAGTGATACAATCTTGCGCCATTCAAAACTTGCATCTGCAAAATCATTAACCAAAAAGTCTCCAGTTCCAAATATTGATAATCTGATGCTTTGGTATGAAGCCACCAGCAAAGAGAGCTTTATTAGCAATGAGGTTATGGATAATTCAGCAATTAGCACTTGGTATGATTTAAATACCCAAAATGCAATTCAAAATAATGCCACCTCTAGCGGATCGTTCAAACCTTCATACATTGCAAATTGCATGAACTCTATTCCCTGCCTTAGATTTGATGGAACTGACGATTATCTTGATTTTGCTAGCGGCGCTTTAGCTCAAAGTAGCTATACTATTTTTGTTGTTGAACAAAGAAGAACAGCAAGCGCTTCTAATTATTTTATTTCTGGATCTGTTGGCGCAGTAAATTCAAATATTGTAGTTGGATATAGATACCATGACACATTAACTCAGGCGCATTGGGGCAATGACATAGATTATTCTATTGCTACCTATACTTATCCAATACCACAAATTCACAATTTTTTATTTAGCAAAACTGCTGGTAAGAGCTATTGGCTTAATAATGCTTCTAATACTGCCAATATTACAAATAACACTCAAACAACAGCTGTTTCAACTTATAACGGCGGCAAGATAGGAGGTCAACCACCTTTGGGATTTCATTACAGCGGAGATATATCGGAAATTATTATCTATAATCGCTCACTAGCATCACAAGAAAGAAAAGATGTCATGAAATATCTATCAAAAAAATATAATATAGCCATCTCTCTATGAAGAATCGCCGAGCCTTTAGTCTTACAGAATTATCCATCGTTTTACTCGTAATTTCTGCGCTAATTGCCGGAATAGTAAAGGG
>CALBSF010000062.1 GCA_937927795.1 uncultured Rickettsiales bacterium | reverse complement strand
TCCCTACACGACGCTCTTCCGATCTTTCGTCATTGCGAGCGAAGCGCGGCAATCCAAGAAAAAAGCAGCGTGTAAATAATCATTAAGTGTGGCTTTACTTAAAAAACTCTCTGATTTTATTAGCCAGTAATAAAGCTAATTCTTGTTTTGAAATTTTTCCTAAATCTTCAGTTTTATTTTTTGTAACAAAAATAGCTTTAGTTTGATTTGAGCCAAATATTTGGCCGTTTTCTATGTCATTTGCTATTACTAAATCACAGTTTTTTCTTTGTAATTTTTCTTGGGCATATTTTTCTAAGTCGTTATTTTCTGCGGCAAAGCCTATTACTAGGGCAGGGCGATTGTTTGGCAAGTTGCCGACAAATTCTAAAATATCAGGATTTTTTTCTAATTCTAAAATTAAATTTTGATCAGATTTTTTGATTTTTTCATTAGTAAAATTTTTAACTCTAAAATCAGCAACGGCGGCGCAAGAGATGAAGGCGTCTTGATTTTGTAAATTACTTTTTACCGCCTCAAACATTTGAAGAGCGGTTTTTACATTAATAATTTGTTCTTTTGGCAATGGAATATTTTCTTTAATATTTCCGGCGATAAATGTTACATCAGCGCCCATTTTGGATAATATTTTTGCAATTTCAATTGCTTGTTTTCCAGAAGAATGATTGCCGATAAATCTTACCGGATCAATTGGCTCAATGCTTGATCCGCCAGTAATTAATATTTTTTTTCCGCTTAATAAATTTTCATTGATAAAAAAATTACAAATTTCTTCGCAAATTTTTTCCGGCATTGCCATTTTACCAACTCCATATTCGCCGCAGGCAAGAACATCAATTTCGGGCTCAACCATTGATATTCCTGATTCTAGAGCTTTGGCCAAATTATTTTTTGTAGCATTATTTTCCCACATTTTTTCATTCATTGCTGGGGCAATAATAATTTTTTTATTTGAGGCTAATATGATATTTGAGGCCAAATCATCAGCGTAACCATTGGCTATTTTAGCAATAAAATCAGCGGTTGCGGGCGCTATAACAATTAAATCATTTTGACGCGATAAGTTGATATGTCCCATTTCAACCTCATCATCAGATGAAAAAAGATCAATGTAAGTTTTATTGCCAGAAAGGCTTGAAGCAAGTAATGGCGTGATGAATTCGCAGGCAGCTTTGGTTAAAACGCAAGTAACATCAAAAGATCTTTTTTTAAGCAATCGAATTAAATCCATCGATTTGTAAGCCGCGATGGATCCAGTGATGAGATCGGAAGAGCACACGTCTGAACTCCAGTCACATCACGTTATCTCGT
>CALBSF010000061.1 GCA_937927795.1 uncultured Rickettsiales bacterium | reverse complement strand
TGGAAGAAATTTTTAATAAAGCAACTGGAATTATTAAAATAATTAGAGCAAAAAAACTAATCGATAAAGCTAGGTAAATCAAGCCTTTACCCCTCTTTTAAAAATAAAATTAAATTCTTAACTAGACATTTATTTTTTTCTACATTAAAAATTACCAACACAATATATAGTGTCATTTTAAAATGAATCACTACTAAATGTAGTTAATGACAAATATTATAAAGGCAATTATTTGTGTTAATATTTTTTCATTAAAAGATTAGTTGTGTCAAAAATTTCTTAAAAAAATATGTCTAGAAAATCAATTAAAACATTTAAACCAAGTCAAGCAAATAACTTGAAAACCAAATTCAATATTACCGTTGATAATAAAAAAGATGATCGATTAAGTAATTTTGGTAAAGCGGTTTTAAAAGATCGTTATTTGATGCCAGAAGAATCTTATCAAGATTTATTCGCTCGCGTTGCCTCTTACTACGCCGACAATCAAGAGCATGCCAATCGTCTTTATCATTACATCGCCAATTTATGGTTCATGCCTGCAACTCCAATTTTAAGTAATGGCGGCACTGATAGGGGTCTGCCAATTTCTTGTTTTTTAAATGAAGTATCTGATTCTTTAAATGGAATTGTTGAATTGTGGAATGAGAATGTTTGGCTTGCCTCACGCGGCGGCGGAATTGGAAGTTACTGGGGAAATTTGCGCTCAATTGGTGAGACAGTTAGAGGAAATGGCAAAACTTCTGGAATCGTTCCATTCATTAAAGTTATGGACTCACAAACTTTAGCAATATCACAAGGAAGCTTAAGACGCGGCTCTGCAGCAGTTTATTTACCAATTCATCATCCAGAAATTGAAGAATTTATTGATATCAGGCGCCCTACTGGCGGCGATCCAAATCGTCGTTCACTTAATTTACATCACGGCGTTTTAGTAACTGATGAATTTATGAAAGCAGTTGAAAAAGATGGTGATTTTGAATTAAAAAGCCCACATAGCAATCAAGTAATTGAAGTTGTGAAAGCTAGAGCCTTGTGGGTTAAGCTTTTAACTACTCGAGTTGAAACGGGTGAGCCTTATATTTTATTTATTGATGCTGTAAATAGATCAATTCCTGAGCATCACAAAAAATTAAATTTAAAAGTAAAAACTTCAAATTTATGCAGTGAAATTACCCTTACCACCGGCATCGATCACTTAGGAAAAGACCGCACTGCGGTTTGCTGTTTATCATCTTTAAATTTAGAATATTATGATGAATGGAAAGATAATCCACAAATGATTGAAGATGTAATGCGCTTTTTAGATAATGTTCTTCAAGACTTTATTGACAAGGCTCCAGACACTATGTCAAAAGCAAAATATTCTGCAATGCGCGAAAGAAGCGTTGGGCTTGGAGTTATGGGTTTTCACTCATTTTTACAAAGCAAAAATGTGCCAATTGAGTCAGCAATGAGTAAGGTTTGGAATAAAAAGATTTTCCAATATATCAAACAAGAAGTTGATAAAGCCTCAAAAACTTTAGCTAAAGAAAGGGGCGCTTGCCCTGATGCTAAAGAAGTTGGCGTGGAAGAAAGATTTTCTAACAAACTTGCAATTGCTCCAACCGCTTCAATTTCAATTATTGCTGGCAATTCCTCACCAGGAATTGAACCATTTGCTGCTAATGCTTTTACTCAAAAAACTCTTACCGGATCATTTAGTGTAAGAAATAAAAATTTAGTAAAATTATTAGAATCAAAAGGAAAAAATAGCGAAGATATTTGGTCTTCAATTACAATTAGCGAAGGCTCGGTTCAACATTTAGATTTTTTGGATGAACATGAAAAATTAGTTTTCAAAACCGCTCAAGAAATTGATCAAAGATGGATCATTGATTTATCTGCCGAAAGACAAGAATATATTTGCCAAGCGCAAAGTTTAAATATATTTTTACCAGGAAATGTATCGAAAAAAGATCTACACGAAATTCATTTTAGAGCTTGGAGTAAAGGCTTAAAAAGCCTTTATTATTGCCGCTCAACTTCAGTTCAAAGAGCCGATAAAGTTTCAAGAAAAGGTGAAAAAGATGAATTATTTAAAGTTGAAACTGCTCTAGAGCCAGTTGAGGCTAAGGATAAATATGAAGAATGTTTAGCTTGTCAATAAATCATTTTTGCGTAAGACTTAAAGTTACAGCCCTTAAGTCTTACGCCCCCATTTCCCTTGAAAATAATCACAAAGCTGCTATCATAAACCGCTTACAAAGCTCCCGTAGCTCAGGGGATAGAGCATTGGTTTCCTAAACCATGTGCGCATGTTCGAGTCATGCCGGGAGCACCAAATCTACTCATAAATGATTCAAATCGGCAATATAAAATTACAAGATAACGTTTTACTCGCACCAATGTCTGGCGTTACTGACTTGCCCTTTAGAAAATTGGTAAAAAAATTTGGTGCGCCTTTGGTTATTTCTGAAATGATTGCATCGCGTGCAATGATTATGCAAACTCGTGATTCTTTAAAAAAATGTCAAAAAGATGATGCCATTTACCCAATGTCGGTGCAGCTCGCGGGCTGTGACCCGGAAGTTATGGCTGAAGCAGCAAAATTAAATGAAGATTTAGGAGCTGATATTATTGATATAAATTTTGGCTGTCCGGTAAAAAAAGTGGTTAATGGTTTTGCTGGCTCAGCGCTAATGAAAGATGAAGATTTAGCAACGCGCATTATGGATGCAGTAGTCAAAGCAGTCAAAATTCCCGTTACCATGAAAATGCGTTTAGGCTGGAATTATGAAAATCTTAACGCTCCGAGCCTTGCAAAAAAAGCCGAAGATGTTGGAATAAAAATGCTCACTATTCATGGTCGCACAAGATGCCAAATGTATAATGGTAGCGCTAATTGGCAGCTTATTGCTAAAACCAAAGAGGCAGTAAAAATTCCAATAATTGCTAATGGCGATATAAAAAATTCTGCTGATGCAAAAATGGCTCTGGAGCTTTCTAAAGCTAACGGAGTAATGGTTGGAAGAGCTTGTTACGGCAAACCATGGCTAATTTCTCAAATTAATGCTGAGCTAAAAAATCAGCAAATTGTTATTCCATCAATTGAAGAACAAAAAAATATTGTTTTAAATCATTTTCAAGAAATGATTGAACATTACGGCGAGCAAACCGCGATTCCTCTGGCTAGAAAACATATAGGCTGGTATTCTTCTGGCTTAAAAGGTTCGGCAGAATTTCGCGCCAAAATCAATATCACTCAAGGCGCTAAGAATGTTCAAAACTTAGTTGAAGAATTTTACGATACACAATGTCAAATTTAAAAATTGCTCTAGCGCAAATAAACACAATAGTTGGCGATGTAAATGGCAATAGTCAAAAAATTATTTCCATTTTAAAAAAAGCTGATGAAGAAAATTGTGATTTAGTAATATTTCCTGAAAGCTCTATTTGCGGATATCCTTGCGATGATTTGTGGAATAAAAAATATTTTATTTTAAATATTGAAGAAAAAATCAGAGAAATTTGCAAAGCAACAATGGGTCTTAAATGCGCTATTTTATTTGGCTCTCCTGCATTTGAAATTACCAAAAAAAAAGAGGTTTTATATAATTGCGCTTTTTTAATTGAAGACGGTTTGGTGAAAAAAATCGCTCATAAAAAATCACTGCCAAATTACGGCGTGTTTGATGAAAAAAGATATTTTGAAAGCGGAAGTTTTTTATCAAATGTTGAATTTAGGGGTCAAACCATAGCGTTATTGATTTGTGAAGATTTGTGGGATAATAAAAATTTATTTTTACTGCAAGAACAAGTTTTTGATTTAGCAATTTCAATTAATGCATCACCTTACCAAAGCAATAAACAACAGGCGAGATTTGATGTTGCAAGCAACTTTGCTAAAAGTTTAAACAAGCCTTTGATTTATGTAAATCAAATTGGCGGACAAGATTCTTTGGTATTTGATGGAAGCTCATTTGCAATTGATAATCAAGGATCTATAGCATTAATGATGAAAAGTTTTGCAGAAGATTTTGCTATACTTGAAATTGCAAAAAATGGGGAAGTAAATGACATGAACATTAGGACAGGGTTACAAACCCCGTCCAGCAACAAACCCTTTATTTCATGCCAAAATGACTATCAAGCTGCCGTTCTAGGACTTCGCGATTATATTAAAAAAAACAATTTCCAAAAAGTTTTACTTGGAATGTCTGGCGGCATAGATTCCGCCTTAGTTGCCACAATTGCAGTTGATGCCTTGGGAAAAGAAAATGTTTTATTATATGCCCTGCCAAGTCGCTACAATTCAAGTCAATCAATGATTGATGCCAAAGAATGTGCAAAAAATCTAGAAAATAAATTACAAGAAATATCTATCGAACCAGCATTTAAAGCCATGCTAGAAATGTTAAAATCAGAAAAGGGGTCAGACCCCTTTTCTGGATCTTTTTTGTTGATGCAAGAAAATTTACAATCAAGAATTCGTGGCAATATTTTAATGGCAATTTCCAATGATACTGGCGCACTTTTACTTTCAACTGGCAATAAATCAGAATTAGCAATGGGCTATGCCACCATATATGGCGATATGTGCGGGGCTTTTAATCCAATTAAAGATTTATATAAAACTAAAATTTATGAATTAGCTAATTGGCGCAATCAAAATATTCCGCCAATTAGTCTTTATCAAAAAACTAATTTAATTCCACATAATATCATCACCAAGGCGCCAACTGCTGAGCTTCGCGAAAATCAAAAAGATAGTGATTCTTTGCCAGAATATGAAATTTTAGATAAAATTTTATATCAATTAATTGAAGAAGAAAAATCAGTTGCCAATATAATAGAATCAGGATTTGATGAAGAATTAGTAAAAAAAATTGCTAAATCTTTTTATTTAAGCGAATATAAGAGAAAGCAGGCCGTTATTGGCCCTAAGATTTCTTCTAAATCTTTTGATAAGGAAAGACGATATCCAATAACTAATAAATTTTGCCAATGACAAAGGAATATGCTTGCAAAACCTGCGGTAATATTGGCGAAGTTGACGGAGGAATTCGTGGTAGCTTCATGATGGAATTGACCATGTGGTCATTTATTTTGCCTGGAATTTTTTATTCAATTTGGCGCAGAATGCAAAGAAAATCTTGCAAAAAATGTTACAGCCATTCTTTAGTTAGCCTTCAATCAAAAGAAGGAAAAGAAATTTTAGAAAAACATTATTTAAATTCGATTAGAAATAGTCGTTAATTTGATTTTATAAAATGGATTGCTTCGCTTTACTCGCAATGACGATGAACAAATGGTATGGATTGTTTGGCTTTGCTTGCAATGGCGATGAACAAATGAGTTAGACAAAGATAGAAGGGCCTTCTCTTCTTGTTCATAACCACCATTCGTCATTGCGAGCAAAGCGAAGCAATCCATTTTTAAAATAACAAAACTATAAAAACTAAAAATGAAAATTTGTCGCTTCGCACCCTCTCCTACTGGATTCTTACATGTTGGCAATATACGCGCCGCCATTATTAATTTTTTATATACCAAAAAAGTAAATGGAAAATTTTTCTTAAGACTTGATGACACTGATATTGAAAGAGTAAAAGATGAATATCGCGAGATGATTTTAACCGACATGGCTTGGCTTGGCTTAAAATATGATCTTTTATTTAAGCAATCCGATCGCTTAGAAAAATATGAAGAAGCAAAAAATAAATTAATTGCCAGCGGTCGTCTTTACGAATGCTTTGAAACTTCAGAAGATTTAAATATTCAAAGAAAATCTCAAATTGCTTCTGGTCTTACTCCCATCTATAACCGTCAAGCTTTAAATTTAACAATTGAACAAAAAGAAAATTTAAAAAATCAAGGAATTAAGCCACATTATCGCTTTTTACTTGAAGATAAAATTACTTCTTGGGATGACAAAATTAAAGGCAAAATAACTTATGATGGAAGACATTTTTCTGACCCTGTTTTAGTTCGCGATAATGGCGTTCCAACCTATACATTCTGCTCAGTTGTTGATGATATAGAATTTAAAATTACCGATATTATTCGCGGCGAAGATCACATCACCAACACCGCAATTCAAATTCAAATTTTTGAAGCGCTTGGCTCTAAAGCTCCCGACTTTGCTCACCTTTCTTTGATAAAAGCAAATGAAGGAAAAATTTCAAAAAGAGAGGGTGGATTTGATGTTAAGACCCTTAGAAATGAAGGATATGAGCCACTTTCAATAATTAATTTATTATCACAAATTGGCACCAGTGATGGTGTAAAAATCCACAAAAATTTAGATGAATTAGTTGAGAATTTTGATTTTACAAAATATTCAAAATCAGCAACTAATTATGACATTTTAGAATTAAAAACCATTAATCAAAAACTATTGCAAATCCTTGATTTTAAAGACTTGCCATTAGTTGATGGATTAAATGAAAAAATTTGGATGGTGATAAAATCTAACATTGATTTTTTAAGTGATGTAAAAGAATGGGTAAAAATTATAACTAAAAATTTTCGTTATCAAAACAATGAAAATGATTATGAGTTTTTATCTCTAGCCGCTAATTTACTGCCTTTAGACACTAGCGATGAAAATTGTTGGAATTTATGGCTTAATGAAATCAAGAAAAATTCCACTCGAAAAGGCAAAGAATTATTTATGCCAATTCGCTTAGCTCTAAGCGGTAAAGAACATGGGCCAGAATTAAAATTTTTGGTAAATTTAATTTCAAGACAAGAAATTTTGGATCGCTTAAGGGCTATTTAGAAAACCAAATTAATCACCCTCACCCTAACCCTCTCCCCTCAAGGGAGAGGGGATGCTATCGAGTATGTTTAAACTTAAAAGTTAAAACAATCTCAGTACAATCCCC
>CALBSF010000060.1 GCA_937927795.1 uncultured Rickettsiales bacterium | reverse complement strand
TGGATAATAATAGGTCACTGGTCTAGGATCTTTTACGAATGGAGAACATGTGGATGGTATTTCTCCAGTGCTTTTATCTTGTAAATCTTTCAGTGTAGCTCCGTAATGTTGGATTTGTTGTGATTTATTTCTTCTAACTGTATCTTCTAATTCTTGGTAAGCTAAAGTTTCTTTGGTGTCATTTGGTGAAATTTCAACTTTTTCTTGCAAAATTATTTCGCCTTCATCCATCTTTTCATTTACAAAATGAACGCTGCAGCCTGATATTTTGGCTTTTGCTTTAATTGCATCACCAACCGCATCTGCGCCTTTAAAATCAGGTAAAAGGGAAGGGTGGATATTGATAATTTTATTTTCCCATTTTTTTACAAACCAAGGTGATAAAAGGCGCATGAATCCCGCAAGACATATAATGTTTGCTTGAGATTTTTCAATGATTTCACTAATTTTTTGATCAAAATCTTGACGCGAGGAAAAATCCTTATGATTTATAATGGCGGTTTTTATGCCTTCTTTTTGAGCAAATTCAAGCCCCAAAGCATCTGATTTGTTAGATAAAACCAAAACAACTTCAGCAGGAAAATCTGGGTTTTTGCAGGCGTTAACAATGGCTTGCATGTTTGATCCGCGACCAGAAATTAGAATAGCAACTTTAGTTTTATAGGATTTTGTTTTTAAAAACATATTCTATGATAAGATTATGGGTACAGAATTTTACACGCTCTTCTGGATTTTTTTAATTATAACAACGGGTCTTTTAAAAGCAAATATGCACAAATATTTTCTAAAACGCTTTTTACTCATTATTCCAACTTTGTTTTTTATAATGTTGCTGAATTTTTTGATTATTCAAACCGCTCCAGGTGGGCCTGTAGAAAGATTTATCGCGCAATTAAATCATAATAAAGTTGGCGGGGAAGTAACTGATTTATCTTTAAGTAATTTTAATAATTTAGCAAATAATGAAGGTTCATCAAACCTTAAATATCAAGGCTCACAAGGCGTTGATGAAGAGATAATAAAAAAAATTGAAAAGCTTTATGGATTTGATTTACCTTTATGGCAGCGGTTTTATTTAATGATTAAAAAATTTTTACAATTTGATTTTGGTGAAAGTTTTTATCAGGATAAAAAAGTTTTAGATTTAATTTACGAAAAACTTCCAGTTTCAATATCGCTAGGCATTTGGACAACATTAATTATATATTTAATTTCAATTCCGCTTGGCATAAAAAAAGCGGTAAATGATGGCTCAAAATTTGATGTTACTAGTAGTGCAATTATCGTGTTTTTGCACGCAATTCCAGCATTTTTATTTGCGATTTTTTTGATTATATTATTTGCGGGCGGAAATTTTCTTAATATTTTTCCTTTGCGCGGATTGGTTTCGCAAAATTTTTCAGAATTAAATTGGTATCAGAAAATTTTTGATTATTTGTGGCACATGGCTTTACCAATTACGGCGATGACTATTGGTGGCTTTGCATCGCTAACTTTTTTTTGCAAAAATTCTTTTATTGAAGAAATTAATAAACAATATGTTTTAACTGCTTATGCAAAGGGTTTAAATCAAAGGCAGGTTTTATATAATCATGTTTTTCGTAACGCCATGATGATAGTAATTTCAGGCATTCCCGCCGCTTTGATTGGAGTAATTTTTACCAGTTCAATGTTGATAGAGGTAATTTTCTCTCTCGATGGACTTGGTTTGCTGGGTTATGAGGCTGCTATTTCAAGGGATTATCCAGTAGTGTTTGCAACGCTTTATATTTTTACTTTACTTGGTTTAATTACCAATATCATCAGCGATTTTACTTACAAGTTAGTTGACCCTAGAATTAATTTTACATCTAAGTAAACAATCTAAAAAAAGGTAAATCTTTTATAATTTCTTTAGGGGTTTTGAGTTCATTTTTTTCGTTATAAAAAACTTCTTTGAAAGCGGCTTTAGTCTTGAATTTAAAGGATTCAAATTTCATAACTTTTTGAATTTGTAAATCGATAAAATTTTTAGTTTTAAGTAATTCATCATTATCGTCTTTCAAAAAAACCAATAGGCTGCGAAAAATAATTTTTGCCAAAGTTAATCTTTTGGTATAAAAATTAAAATCCGTTGATTGATCATTGATATCTTTCCAAATAAAATCTGCAATTTTAAAACAGGCTTTTAAGCCCTCTATCTTGCCGCTAAAGCCACTATTTTTTGTGATATAAAAATTTATTAATCTTTGAATTGCAATTTTATTTTCTTTTTCAACTTCAAATCTTAAATAAAGCCATAAAGTAATTTTTTCACGAATTTTTTTGCCATGAAAATTTTCAATTTTTGCAATTTCTAAGGCTGTTTTTTGATTATAAAAATCAATATAAAATTCTGCCAAAGAAATTAATGAATTTTCAAAGATAATTGGAATAAATTTTTCTTCAATATCACATTCTTTAAAAGCGTGCAAAAGCGCTTCGTTGCTCCATCCTTCAAATGGCGCAATCTTTAAAAAACTAGTTAAAATTTTTTCTTTATTTTCAAACGAATCTAAAATCATTTTATATAAGTCGGTTCAATTTCCTTAACGGTTTTAACAAAAAAATCTCTTTTTAAAAAATCTTGGTGAGGAATTTGTAAAAGATTTTCGATTTTAATTTCCAAATTTTCAATTGCCAGAATATCTATGTCAATTGGGCGCGGCGACCATTTTTGGTTATTTTTTCTTCCTAATTCTTGTTCGATATTTTTAATAATTTTCAAGATTTCTTCTGGCGGAAATTTTTCTAAATTTATATTAGCAGAAAGTGCGATATTAAAAAAATCAATATCCCATTCTTGTGGTGAACCTTCTAATAACATTGCAGGATTTTGAAAAATATTTGATTTTTTTATCTCTTTTAATTCAAGATAATTTTCTAATTTCTCACTTGCCAAATCAAGGTTCAGAGCTTTATTTCCAAGGTTTGAGCCAATACCAAATATTATTCTAAAAATTTGTTTATTGTTTTTTGTATTTTCAAATTTTGACATATTTTATTCAAAAATCAAAAGGCAATCTGCGATAATTTTTACCAAATCCGCATAATCATCGCCTTTAATAAAATAATTATCAAAACCAGCATCAAGAATTTCTTTTAATTTTTCTTCTGAATTATTTCCAGTAACCGCAATAATTGGAATATTTTTATTTAAAGCTTTTATTTTTTGCGTTGCCTTAAGTC
>CALBSF010000059.1 GCA_937927795.1 uncultured Rickettsiales bacterium | reverse complement strand
TAACATTTTTGCCTTTAATAACATAACCCCTTTCTTCTTCTATGTGGAAATGAGAGTCTATTTGATAGGGGGAGAATTTTTTGAATGTTCCTATGGGTCTTTTGTAGCGCTGGGCGATTGTTGGTTTTTTTAAGGGTTCTGGTGCTATAGCAACTGCTTGTGTAGTAGGAACTAGATCTAAGGCACTTATTGCGGCGGCGCGAGATGATTGCGCCTTTCTAAGCTCAGATTGAAGTTGTGTTTCCAAATCAGTCACTCTGGATATGAATCTATTCTCAAGTGCTGCTCGTTCTTCTCCAGAGGTTTGTAACATCTTTGCTTTTTCTTCTTGTAGGGATGCGTGTGCCAAAGCAGTTGTTTGCATAACTTGATTAACTGATTCTCCTGCTCGTCTTAGTTGCTCTTCATAGTGCGCTTGCTGTTTTTCTAATGCAACTCTATAAGCAGCATCTTGTTGAGCTGCCTGCGTTTTAGATTGCGCCTCAATCGCTTCTAATTCTTCCTGAAAAGCTGTACGCAAGATTGACACCTGAGATTCTGCTGCGCTTCGTTGCGCACGCAATTCGGCTGCAAAATTAGCATCTTTTTTACCATTCATTGTTGCAAATTGTTCTTCAGCCATTGCTAATTTTTCCTCGGCAGCTTGCAATGTTTTTCTATCCACTCTCGCTTGAGCTTTTGTTAATGCAACTTCTGCTATATTACCCGCCATATCACGTGCCATTCTTGCATCTGCCTGTCTTTTAAATTTCTCCCCCATGTCTGCCAAAGCTTTCTGGGAATCTTCTTGCAATCTTGACATAGCAGCCTCTGCTGCTTCTTGTTGTGCCTGCAATTCAGCTGCAAAATGAGCTTTTTGTTCAGCTTCCCGTCCTTCAAATTCCGCCCTAACTCTTGCTTCTGCTGCTGCGGTAGCTTGTCTTATTTGAAACTCCAGTTCTTGTTGATGTCGATGTTTTTGATCAGTTAATTGTTTTTCAATAGCTTCCTGAATGTTCGCTATCCCTTGCTTAGCAATCGCTATTTCTTCAGCTACTGCCTGTTTTTGCGCATCTAATTCAGCCTTTTTACCTGCAGCCTCTTGTTCTAATCTTTGTATTTCTTCTGCTTGTGCTTTATTTCTTAATTCAAGGTTAGCAATTGCAGACACTCTTGCAGATTCATCTCTTCTGGCATCCGCAAGATCTTTTTGTAATTGATCAATTGATTCACCTTGTGTCTTTAAAGTTTCTGCAAAAGATTCTTCTGTTTGTCTGAACCTTGCAGCAAATTCTGTTGTAATTTGTCTTCTAACCTCTTTTTGTGCTGCTGCAATTTCTGCCCCCACTTGACTTTTTAGCTGCTCCGCTTCCCTTTTAGCTTCTGCTTCTTGCGATTTTGCGAGTTCTAAATCTCTTTGATGTTGTTGCGCTTTTTCTCCTGAATCTCTTGTATGACTTTCTTTAGCTTCTTTTAATTTTACCTTTGAGTCTACTAATGAGTATTTTAATGTAGCAAGCTCTTCTTCTTTTTCTGCTATCTTCAAGCTGAGTGCTTCATTAACTTCCCTTCGTTCTTTAGCTGCTTTAAGCAGGTCAGTATTTTGCTGTTTAACTGATGATAATTCTAGTGTTAAAACAGTTATTTGTGCTTTTAATTGGTCTACAGATGATTTTAAAGCTAAATTTGCTTCGCTTTGAGCTCTTAACTCTAACTCTCTTCTTCCAGCAGCTTCTGCTTGCCGCTTTAATTCTGCTGTTTGATTTTGGAATCTGCCTTGAAGTGATTCTAATCTTTCTGTAGCAGAATCGCGCTGCGATACCGCCGCTTTAAATTCTGCTGTTTCACTAGCTGATCTTGCTTCCGCTGCCTTCATTCTTGTTTCCGCTGCCTTTGCTCTTGCTTGCGCTTCTTTCAATGATTCTGTAGTGCTTTTTAATCCTTGCTGAAGAGGTTTTAAAATAGCTTCAAGCTCTAAAATCTTGTTGACTTGTCTCTTATTAGCATCCTCTAGCTCTGCAAATTCTGCTTTTTTCCTAGCAAGTTGATCTTGAGTTGATTTTGCGTCTTCAAGTTTTTGTTGTAATTGCCTAATTTGTTTTTGAAGATCCTCGAGTTGAGCGGTTTTTGGTCTAGAAGCAAGTTCCAGGGTGGCTTCTGCTAACCTTAATTTATAGCTAGCTATTTCTTCACTTATGGCTCGAAATTTACTTTCAAGATCTCGATATCTAGCTTCTTCTGATATCGTTGGTTGTAGACCTGCCATAGCTACATCCGCCGTTTCTGAGGTGCCGCTACTTCCAGTGCCTGGTGAGGCAGCTCTTCTTCTAGCAGGTGATGGGGTATGATCTGAAGTATGTTCTGGGTGGCGGGGGGGTGAATGGTCGGTTGAGGTAGTTGCAGCACTTGCACCAGATTCTCCTTCAGCAGCTCTATCTGAGTTAGATCCTTTTCTGCCATTTAATGCAGGAGTAGTGAATACTGAAGCTGCTCTTCCCAATCCCAATCCCAATCCTCTTCCTAATCCCCCCAGTCCATTTGAGTAAGCGCCAACCCTTCTTGAAGCGCCTCGGGCCTCATCGTGGAGTGCCTGCGTCTTTCCTGCTAAAAGTCCTGCTCGTCCTGTAAGATCAGTCGCCCGTAATCCATGTCCCGATCCGAGTCCTTTCATTCTCAGAGGTCTTGTGTTAGCTTGATGAGTTGCTAATAAATTTTTGAAGCCATCAGTAAATGCTTGCTGATCTTCTTCTTTAAGCGTTAACCCGTTTTTAGTAACATCTTTAATTTTACCTTTGGCAGTTTTATAAACTATACTAAAGAATCCATAACGCCCAACTTCATCAGAGTGTCCGTAAATTGTGTTTAAAAAAACATTATTTCTTTGATAAGATTCAGAGCTTGTTAATTCTGGTTCTTGAATTTTAAAAGTTAAAAGTACAGTTCCATCTTCTTTTTTTTCTTTTTTTACACTTATTTTTAGATTACAGTTTGCGCTAGTTTGTCCTTCCTGCGCTTCATCTGCATTGTAAAAGCTAATAAAACTTTCAGATTCCAATGTTTCTTCTGAATTAAAGATTGTTTCTCTAGAAAGATCTGGTCTTGTGTGAAAAAGTGCAATTAATGAATCTAGTAGTGCATTTTTTGTTTCTTGTTCTCTTGCTTCTGTTGAAGATGGTGCGGTGGTAACGGCACCTTTTCTTTTAAGATAGTTTCTTCCGTGCAATGGACTGACTAGAAGTGGTTTATGGGCTTTTCCAGAATCTACATCCGCGTCTGGAAATTCTGCGCGCTCAGCGGTTCTTTTGACTCTCTGAAAAAGTTTTGTTGGAGTTTTTTTACCGCCTTCAGTGTTTATCGATTCTACTTCTTTTTGTATTCGATAAAGCTTTATAGCCATTTCGATATCAAGTTTTATCTTATCAAGATCTGTTTCAGGTCTTTCTCCATCAATAAGGCAAGATACAGTGAGTTTGCCTTTGTAATCAATCATTTCTAAGGTAAGATTATGACCGTCTTCAATGTTTTCTTTTAAATGTATTTTTCTAGAATTAACGGTTCTACCGCTTTTTGAAGTAGATCCAGGCTGTAATTCAGTTGAGAATGTTGGAACATCTTCTAATAGATGTAATCTAGTTGAGATTGTTGGAACATCTTCTAATAATCGATAACGTGCGAGGTCGTGGATGATTTTTAAATCTTTACTTTCAAGATGTTCTAGTCCATTTAAGAATGCATCTAATCTTTCTGGGGTTCTTATATCAAATAATATTTGTGATTTGTAGGAATTTGTTTGAAAGGATGACCCTAACAAATCTAATAAAGATCTGCTAGGATAAGGTTCTCTTCCGCTGGCTCCTGCTCCTGCTCCTGCTCCTGCTCCTGCTCCTGCTTCTGCTCCTGCTCCTGCTCCTGCTCCTGCTCCTGCTCCTGCTCCTGCTCCTGCTCCTGCTTCTGCTTCTGCTCCCCGAGGAGAACTATCAAGCGCACCAACTCTTGTTTTTTTTCCAAACATAATTTACTATAACTTAAGTTTATAACTTTATTGATTTTATAAGAAATCTAATTAAAATTTCTTAAAAGTCTTGATTTTTTTGTAAAAAATTATGGTGTTATAAATTTTGTATAAAACTGTTATTAATTTTTTCCATTAAAGGGATTTTTTTGATGTAATACCATTTCCCACTCCTAACTACCCACTTAAGCTTTGTCTTTTTGGTAAAAATTTTCTCGAAAATACTTTGCTTGAGTCGGTAGTTAGGGGTGGGAAATGGTATAATTAAAATTTTATGTCTGTTCTGATTTTTTTAATTCCTATTACGGTTGGTCTTGGTTTAATTGGTCTTGGTTGCTTTTTGTGGAGTTTGAAAGCAAAGCAATATCAGGATTTAAAGGGGTGTGCTAGCAGAATTTTGTTTGATGATTAATGTTCTGCTAATCTGTCGGCGATTGCTGCAACTGCTGTAGCGCTCAAGACGGCAGTTCCAGCTTTAGTTTGAGATTGCAATAACGCTTGTTCTTTACTCAAACAAGGCTTCAATACCACTGCAACAGATTCAGCGCTGCCACTAACACCAGCTCCCGCTCCCGCACCAGCACCACCTCCACCACCAACACCGCCACCAACAACTCTAACCCTTTCAACAAGATCACCACCAAATCTTCCAATCACACTTTCACCAAGCCCAACCCCATTCAAAAACCCAACCGACTCCATAGAAACATTCCCAAGCGA
>CALBSF010000058.1 GCA_937927795.1 uncultured Rickettsiales bacterium | reverse complement strand
AGGAAGTGGCTCAATAATTAAAATGGTCAATTATTTAGTTGAAATGGTATAAGATGTTTTTATTAATCAGGAAAAATTTGATAACTAAAAAATTAGCCAGACCCACCTTGTTGCATGGCCCTCTAAAAAGCCTCGATCTAATCATCCCCCCCTTGAGGGAGGATCGAAGAGCAAAGCGACTTGAGAAGGGGTCTTAGCACTTTGGGCGCAGGCAATTTTAGTAAATTCTTCGTTAAAACCCCAAGCAACCCCTCCTCGAAGCCTTGCAGGCTTCGATCCTCCCTCAAGGGGAGGATGATTAGATCGAGGCTTTTTAGAGAGCCATGCAACAAGGCCAGCCAGACCAATATTATTTTTAAATAAATATTCTTTCAAAATTTTGATCTTTTATAACAAGAATCCTTCTAATTAGCAACTTTAAAATCTAGAGAAAGTATACCAAATTCTATATAACCTCCGGTGCTATCAAAGCACTATAGCATATCCCTAAACGATTGACACTTTTTAACAAAAAGATTTTATCTTTTGAATTTGCTTAAAAAACTTGCTCTTTCGATGTTACAAAGCCAATATTATCAAGGCTTTAAAGGCATTAGCTTACCTTTAAAGAAGATGTCTATCAAGTTGAATGACGAACTTTAATTGCAGGGGTTTTTAAAAAATCTTATTAGACACAATCAGACATTTTTACGGATAGCTTTAAAAAGTTTTATTGACTTAAGGCAATTAATCTCACATAATATAACACTATATCACATAGATATTCAAACAATAAGTGTTACAATTAAAAAAATGGATTTAAAAAAATTTAGACTAAACACAAGATTGGAACTGAGAGCCAGCATCATTGAAGAAGTTTATTCAACAATTGCCAAAATTGATGCGGTAAAAAATAGTTTTACACTTACTGATAAATTCTTGCCGCAAGCACTTGAGCGCTTAAGCAACTCTGTAATCGTCACTTCCACCGGCGCATCTAATCGTATCGAAGGAAATAAATTATCTGATGCTGAGGTTGAAAAACTTTATAAAAATCTGCGCATTAAAAAATTTAAAACCAGAGATGAACAAGAAGTTGCTGGATATTTGGAATGTTTAGAAACCGTGTTTGAAAATTATGACGATATCAAAATCACTGAATCTTGGATTTTGGGTTTGCACAATCAAATGCTGCAATATAGCGAAAAAGATTCGCGCCACAAAGGGCAATATAAATTTGGCTCAAATCGTGTTGAGGCTAAAGATAAAAAAGGAAATTTAGTTGGCGTAATTTTTGATCCAACCCCGCCGCATTTGGTAAAAAAAGAAATGCATGAGTTAATAATTTGGTTTAGCAAATCTTTAAAAGAACAAAAAAAACATCCACTAATTCTAATCGCTAATTTCATTTTTGAATATTTGGCAATTCACCCATTTCAAGATGGCAATGGCAGAACCAGCAGGCTTCTAACCAATCTTCTTTTACTTAAATTTGGCTATAATTTTACCACTATTGTATCTCATGAAAAGCTGATCGAACGAAGTAAAGCCGATTATTATTTAGCGCTAAATAAAACCCAAAGAACTTGGAAAAGTAGAAAGGAAGATATTTCAGAGTGGCTGATATTTTTCTTAAAAATTGTGAATTTACAGGCAGCCTCCGCTTTAAAAATTCTTCAAGGCGAAACCATCGAATATCTTCTTTCAGAAAAACAATTGCTCCTTTGGCAATGGGCGCAAAGCCTGCCAAGCAAAGAATTTAGCCGTAAAGACGCAATTGAAGCAACGCAATTTCCAGCGCGTACGGTTGAATCAATAATTAAAAAATTGTTTGAAATGAAGAAATTGATCAGGATTGGTCAAGGTAGGAGTGTTAGGTATAGGCTTAAGAATAGTTGAGTGTAAATTTATCTTAAGTGCGAACCTAAGATTTTTTGACATTTAGAGATCGAAATAAGTTTGGCATAAGTTGTTTATTCAGCAAAAAATGATAAATCCGTGAAGTTAGGAAAGAATTGGTTGCGGGGGCCGGATTTGAAAAAAGGCTGTTAGGCCTTGATATTGCTGGATCTGGATTTTTCTTGTACATTGTTTTGTGCATGAAAAAATAATCGCTAGCTTGAGTTCTAGTAAATGAATTTTATTTCTCCGTTTCCAAAAGCGTTTGAATCGCCATTTATTATTAAGCCTGGAGATTTTATAAATTTGTTATCAGAAGAGTCGTTCTGCAATAACAGGTGAAACCGCAGCAAGTTCTGTAGATTAAAGATAAAACCGTTTTCATGCCAACTGAATCCGACTTGATCTTTTCCATAAAATTTTTCTCCAAGATTACCCTCTAGAAATAAACCGCAGTTTTTTGGCATCGTTTCCACTTCAAATAAGATCCTCTTCATCTGTTCTGATCGACATTCTATTTTTCCTATATCACCAGTTGTAACTTTTGCATACATTACCCCTAAAGCCATTTTTAATAGTGCGCGCTCAATTTTAGGAACGCTAATTTCGATAACTGGTAAATTATTCCTTCTGTTGTCTATGTCGTGTAAATATTTAAACATTTTACATATTTCGACATCAAGATCCGAAAGATGATTATTGTGATTTTCGCACAAGATTCCAGAAGTCATCGACTCCACAGAGGCTGTTTTAAATTTAAAACCTTCTAGGTTGAGTTTTGTAAAGTTTTTTAAAATGCATTTTGGAAAATAATGTTCTTGAGATTGTTTTTTACCTCCACACTCACCAAATGCTGAAGCGTAGCATTTTTTCATATTGTTAATCCAATTATTTTAGCGGACTTTTTATTTACTCCAACTTTATCAGCAAATTTTTTCTACTTCGAAACTACCCTCCGCAGGACGGGGTATTTATCGTTAAAAAGGCTACTCATCGTATATCCCTAAAATGGTGTTATATAGTTATCTTCTATATGTTTGCGCAGATCCCTTTCCAAGTCAGGATATCCTTCTTCTATTTTCGCAAGAAAGCCCTCCCATAGCTCCTCATTTGCTGTTGAATAATTGGAAGTAACATCCCAAAGCTTTTTAAAGACTTCTTTAATTCCACCAGCATTAATAACTTGATTAATGCTATGAGGTTTATTAGTAAAAACTCCTTCCAAGATTTTTTGAATATCTTTTGTATCAAATAACTTCGCATAATTCAAAAGAATATTATTGCCGTTATCATATGAACATTGAAATGAAGGAGAATTTATGAAACGTTCAATTGCAAAACCTTTTAAGGAGTTAGAAATAGATTTTTCTAAAATATATTTTTTATCCACTTCTTCCAGAGATGAAAATCTTACTAGGAGCTCTTTTTTGATAGAATCATTTTCATCCGCTAATTTAGTAATACTGAGATCAACAATTTCTTGGCCAGAAAGAGATTTAATAATTTGCTTTAATCTTTCTTCAGTCCCTTTGTCTAAATAGCGTTTAATAAATTGGCATTCACTCACCAAAATAAATAATCTTTTTATTCCGTGATCCTTGAGTTTTGCTAGCAAAGGCGGTAATGAATCTTTTAAGGTTTCATGACCTATTTTATAACTCATAGTAAATGATGTATTGAGCGCATTACAAAGTCTCTTAGAAGTTTTTGTATCCACTCCATCTTTACCAAGTAAAAGCTCCCCTAGAAGATTAACAAAAATATTTTTAATTAATGACGCTCTTGCTCTTCCCAACCAATGTTCCGAATAGAGAATATTTTGTGCAGCTTTTGCATCATCCATAGGAAAAGACTCACTTTTTATCATTGCAAGAAGTGGCTCTTGCAAAATCTTTCCTTGAGTTGTTGGATGAATAAAAAGAAAATTACAGGCATTTACTATATGGTTGCGTGCTGATTCTGGGCTAATAGATATGTGCCTCTCATCTTTTTGAAAAGTTGGATGAACTGCAAAATTTCTATCTCTTTTTAAGCGTCCTAATTGTTCTACTTCAAATGGTGTAATAAATTCAAATTCTTCGGCAATTGAAATAAGTTTGTTTTCGAAGGTCATCATTTTATTAGCTTGTCCTTCTGTTTTATCGTTCTTAACAATCTCATTTAATTTGTCATGATAGACCTTTGCTTGTTTATCTCCACTGTTACTCAGTTCTTTTATTTTTTCGATAATATCAATACATACAGCAACCCAAGTTATAGAGACAGATGCA
>CALBSF010000057.1 GCA_937927795.1 uncultured Rickettsiales bacterium | reverse complement strand
CATGAAACTAAACGCAATCGAGCTTTCGCAAAAATTAATTCAGATTCCTTCTTACTCTGGCAATAATCCAGCGGTTATTGATTTTTTAAAAAATTATTTAGAAAAACTTGGATTTTCTTGTGATATTTTAAATTATGATGGCGATGGATCTTACGAAGTTAATAATTTACATGCGGTTTTTAATCCGAATAATGCCAAAAAAGTTTTGTATTTTGCTGGACATACTGACGTTGTAAATGAAGGAAATAAAGCTTCCTGGAAACACGATCCATTTGGCGGCGTAATTGAAGATGGAAAATTATTTGGGCGCGGCGCATCTGACATGAAATGTGCTATTGCGTGCTTTTTATCAGCAGTTGAAGAATTTTTGCAGGAAAATAAAAATCCAGATTTTGGTATTGGTTTTTTAATCACTAATGATGAAGAAAATGACAGTATAAATGGCACAAAAAAAGTTTTGGATTGGATGCAAAAAAACAATCAAAAAATTACTCATGCAATTGTTGGTGAACCGACCAATCCTGAAGTTTTTGGCGAAATGATAAAGATTGGAAGGCGCGGCTCTATTGGCTTTAATGTAAAAATTATTGGCAAGCAAGGACATGTGGCTTATCCAGATATCGCTTTAAATCCAATTACAACTTTAATTAATTTACTTAAAATTTTAAAAGATCATAAATTTGATGATGGTTCAGAATTTTTCGATAAAACTAATTTAGAAATTACCTCAATTTCTTCGCAAAATTTAGGCTCTAATGTAATTCCCGATGAGGCGCAGGCTTCGTTTAATATACGTTTTAACGATTTGCATAGTTCAAAATCAATTATTGAATTAGTTGAATATGTTTGTAAAAAATCAACCGGTTTTGCTGGAGAATTTGAAGCAAAATATGAATTATCGCATAGAACTAGCGGGGAATCTTTTTTGAGTGATCCAAAATTTTTGGCAAAAATTGTTAGTGATGCAATTGAAAAAACTTGTAATAAAATTCCAGTTTTAAGTACTGCAGGAGGAACTTCTGACGCAAGATTTATCAAGGATTTTGCTGAAGTTGTTGAGTGTGGATTGATTAATAAAACTGCACATAAAATTGATGAGTTTGCTGAAGTTGCAGAAATTGAATTATTGCAAAAAACTTATTTGGAAATTTTAAAAAAGTTTTTTTAAATCAATGAAATTATAAAATACTCAAAACAAATTCAATATCATGCCAAAACTGTTGAAGCATGATTTTTTACTTTGGTATAAGATTTGTGCCCTAACTGTCATCTCGAGCGAAGCGAGAGATCTTGGGAGCTTTATCATAAGAGATCTCTCGCTTTGCTCGAGATGACAGTTAGGACAAAAAAATAGCTAAACAAAATCAATATTTTAACAATCATGCTTCGACAGGCTTAAGCATGACATTAAGGTTTATATGAATGAATTAATTCTAACATTTTTCTACACTGGAAAAGTAAAAAAAGCTCCTGGAACCTTTGGCAGCCTTGCTGCTTTAGTATTTTGGTTTTTGCTGACAAAGTTATTTTTCATCCAAGAAATTTCGATATTAAATCAAAATAT
>CALBSF010000056.1 GCA_937927795.1 uncultured Rickettsiales bacterium | reverse complement strand
GAAGACGACGTGCGGGTTTTGATGGAAGAGCAGAAGAAGACCATCCGTTTGGAAGGCGAACTCGCAGTCACCAAAGGAATTCAAGAAAACTTTTTGCCGCGATCATTGAGTTAGAAGGATCTTCAAAATATATTGAGAATATTATTCTTTCCGTTCCTAGAAAACTAAGGTCTAATGAGGCATTATCTTATCATAAAATTTTATGGTATAAATCAAAAAATAAAGTTGATGATGTGATTGATTTGATGCTTGATTTACCTACAAAATCAAGCTTTGCTGAAAGATGGTGGTCGCTGCGTCGTTTTTATACTAGGGAAATGTTAAAACAAAAAGAATATAGAAAAGCCTATGTTTTAATTGCTTCGCACAATCTTCCTGTAACTCATGCTGATTACTGGGAAGCTGAATGGCTATCTGGCTGGATAGCGCTTAGATTTTTAAAAGAACCAAGACCAGCCTATGTTCATTTTGAAAATCTTCATAGAAATGTTAATCAGGGCGTAACTTTGGCCAGGGCTCAATATTGGCTTGGAATGGCGTCCCAAGCAATGAAAGATGACGCACAAGCAATTAAGTGGTATAAAGAAGCAACTAAATATCCAACATTTTTTTATGGTCAGCTAGCAATTCACAAACATCGGAGTATCGATAGTCTTGGCGCCTCTGGTGATATAATTTTACCTGGAGATCCAGATATTACCGGCAGAGATATTTATAATATTGCTGGTTCAAAAGCCTCTCAGGTTGCTTATTTACTGTCTTTATTGGGTGACAAAGCGAGTGCCGGCAAGATTTTTGAATGGATAATTCTTAATTCACCAACTGAAGGACAAATTGCGGTTATCATGAAAATTGTTAATGAATTTGACGATAGACAGCTGGATGCTAGAATCGCAAGAATTGCCGCCAAAAAAAATGTATTTTTTATTAAAGATAAATTCCAGATTATTAAAGAGGTTGCCAATGATGAATATGCACCATTGGTTCACGCCATAATTAAACAGGAAAGCGGCTTTGCTCCTATGGCATTAAGTAAAGTTGGTGCAATTGGATTTATGCAATTAATGCCAGAAACCGCCAGATTAACCGCTAAAGAAGCTGGAATTAAATATGATCGCAATCATTTAGCAACTAATGTTGCTTATAATGTAAAGCTCGGCTCTTTTTATATCAAAAAATTAATTAACCAGTTTGAAGGTTCGGAAATGCTGGCTATAGCCTCTTATAATGCGGGTCCAAACGCCACTCAAAGATGGATTAATGAATTTTATGATCCAAGAAAAGAAAAGGATCTTGACAAAATAGTTGATTGGATTGAATTAATAACTTATTCTGAAACCAGAAACTATGTGCAACGAATCATGGAAAATTTGATTGTTTACAAATATCTTATGTCTCGATCAAATTATGATAATATCCAATAATTTATGAATCCTTTTGATTTTGATAAACTAAAAGAAGAATGCGGAGTTTTCGCAATTTATGGCAGTAACGATGCCGCAGTTAACACCGCGCTTGGTCTTCACGCGCTGCAACATAGGGGGCAAGAGGCAGCTGGAATAGTTACTATGAACGGCGAAGATTTTTCTGCTCACTTTGCTGAAGGCTTAGTATCAGATAATTTTAACTCTTCAGAAGTTGTTAAAAAGTTAGAAGGAAATATGGCGATTGGTCATAATCGCTATTCTACTGCTGGCAAAAAAACCGCTCGCAATTTTCAACCAATTTATGCGCAGCTTGAATCTGGCTTCTTCGCCCTCGCCCATAATGGAAATTTAACTAACGCCGCCCTTTTAAGAAAAAAATTAATTCGCCAGGGCGCAATTTTCCAATCAACGATGGATACTGAGGCAATTATTCATTTAATTGCCTTAAGTAAAAAAACCTCAATTATCGACAAAATAATTGACGCCGTTTCACAAATAGAAGGGGCTTTTTCTTTGGTTTTAATGCATGAAGGTGAAATTATCGCACTAAGAGATCCTTACGGAGTTAGACCGCTGGTTCTTGGAAGTTTAGGAGATTCTTTTGTTGTTGCTTCAGAAACCTGTGCTTTTGATATTATTGGCGCAAAATTTGAAAGAGATATCGAACATGGTGAATTGGTTATAATCAATAAAGACGGAATTAAATCATTAAAGCCTTTTCCTAAAAAACCATCAAAATTCTGTATTTTTGAATATATTTATTTTGCGCGCCCTGATAGCTCAATTGAAGGAAAAAATGTTTACGAAATGCGCAAAAATATCGGTATCGAGCTTGCAAAAGAAAATAAAATTCAGGCCGATGTTATAGTTCCAATTCCAGATTCTGGCGTTCCCGCCGCAATTGGATTTTCAATTGAATCAAAAATTCCTTTTGAGCTTGGAATTATCAGAAATCATTATGTTGGTCGAACTTTCATTGAGCCAACTGACAAGATTCGTCACTTTGGCGTAAAATTAAAACATAACGCCAATTTATCCGTTATCAAGGGTAAAAGAGTTGTGTTGATTGACGATAGTATTGTTCGAGGCACTACTTCTAAAAAAATAGTGCAAATGATTAGAGATGCTGGCGCTAAAGAAGTTATTATGTTAATTGCCAGCCCACCAACAATTTCTCCATGCTTTTACGGCGTTGACACTCCAGATAAGAAAGATTTAATCGCATCTAATTACTCAACTGCAGAAGTAGCAAAAATTATCGGTGTTGACAGGCTTGAATATATTTCAATTGATGGCTTATATAAAGCAGTTACAAATAGCAAAAGAAATAATGAAAATCCTCAATATTGCGATGCTTGTTTTTCAGATCAATATCCAATTTATTTAACCGATAAAAATGGTGAAAAACATGAGTAAAAAAACTATAAATAATAAAATAAGTTTTGAAGAAGCTTTAGCAAGACTTGAAGAGATTGTTGAAATTTTATCATCACAAAAAGTTAATTTAGATTCAATGATTGAATTATATGAAGAAGGTGAAGAGCTTAGAAAGCATTGCTCAAAAAAAATAGAAGAAGCAAAAATGAAAATAGAAATTATTTCTAAAAACAAACAGGAGTAATTAATGAAATTAAAACAATTACCAAATTTTCTTACCGGATTTCGCCTCGCAATCATTCCAGTTTTAATTTTATCTTTTTATATTCCTGGAATGATTGCAAATATCATAGCGGCAATTTTATTTGCCATCGCCGCTATAACTGATTATTTTGATGGATATTTTGCAAGACATTTAAAAGCTCAATCAAATTTTGGAAAGTGCCTCGACCCTATCGCTGACAAGCTTCTAGTAATTGTTGCAATTGTAATGTTGATTAATGCTAACACTAATGATTTATATATTTTAATTCCTGGTTTAATAATAATCTGCCGCGAAGTTTTAGTTTCTGGTCTTCGCGAATTTCTAGCTGAGCTCAGAGTAAGTGTTCCGGTAAGTAAATTGGCAAAATATAAAACTTTCGTACAAATGACCGCAATCACCGGATTATTGCTTGGGGAAAAAGGCTCATCTTATGCAATTTACTATTGGGCAAGCGATATTTTAGAGATAGATATTAAATTCCTGTTAATTAGTTTCATTGTAATTGCCTCCAAAATCTTATTTTGTATAGCAGCACTATTAACGATAGTAACTGGTTATGCTTATTTTAGAATTGGCTTTAGGAATATGTAAAAAC
>CALBSF010000055.1 GCA_937927795.1 uncultured Rickettsiales bacterium | reverse complement strand
TACGAGATAACGTGATGTGACTGGAGTTCAGACGTGTGCTCTTCCGATCTTTTATTCAAAAATTAGGGCTGCATCTTAATGAAGAAAATTTGAATGGCGCTTTAGAAGAAGGAATGAGATTTTTACAAAAACTTCCCAAAAGTAAAAAGCTCGATGATGTGCTTGGTATCATGCGATCAATCATGGAAGATACGGAAAATAAACCTTACATTAAGATTTTTAATAACAATGCAGCTTCTGATGATCTCAAATTATTTATTGAAATCTTATTATCCACCAATACTAATTTCTTGCTATCTACAAAAACTGGCTCAGCCATTGCTACTGAAGAAGAAATAAAAAAATATCCTCATACTTATTTGGAAGCCTTAACCAATGAAAAATTTTTGGAATCTATATTACATAATCCTAATTTTATCTTTTCTTTAAATAAATTATTAAGCACTGAAAATTATGAACTAGAGGAATCTAAGTTAAGACAATTGGGTGTTAACTTGGTATTTTTGGCAACAAAATACGGCAGAAGCGATATTATTAACTATGTCAGGCGCGATTTTTCAAGTATAGATAGCCCAAGACGAGGCCCAAAAACTAATAGCTTAGAAGAGGGATATGGTGTAGTTTTAATGAGAGATGGTTTGATTAAATTTGAAGAAAATGAAGGAAGGGGCGCAACCAGTGGATTAGAGTATTTAGCCGACACTAATCCAAACGCTTTAGAATCATTACTTAATATAATAGAAGAGCCAATTTCAACAAAAGGAGAAACTTTATTCCATAGATTAGCCTCTCGAGGAAATGTTGCAACAATAGCAAGAGTTTTAAACTTTATTGAAAACAAAAAAACACAGGCCTTGGAAAAAGGCTCGCTTAAATCTCTAGATTTTTATGAAGCACTGCCAAAAAGATTATTCTTGAGGGAAAATATCGATGGTCAAACTATATTGCATGTAGCCATACAAAATGCTCATCGTAATCCATCTCAAGCAAGCTCAATATCGCTCTTAATATCAAATGCCGAAAGATTAGGCATTTTAGAAGAGATGATTATTCCAAGATCTCCTGGTAAACAAAGCTTATTATCTTTGGCAATTGATCTTAGAAATATATCAATTATTACCAGATTGATAGCAAATTTACCATTTGAATATAAACAACATTTACTACTTTTATTTGCGGAATCTGAAGATAAAGAATTTCTAACCAATCCCAGAATTGTAGAGCAATTACTTTGCGATCTCAGCGATGAAG
>CALBSF010000054.1 GCA_937927795.1 uncultured Rickettsiales bacterium | reverse complement strand
TTCACCAACTAAAACTTCTTTTTTTAATTCTAGACCAATTAAAAAAAAGAAAATTGCCATTAGCGCATCGTTAATCCAATCTAGAACAGTTAGGTTTTTATAAAAAGAAATTAAATTAAAATCTATCGGCAAAGAAAATTCTAAAAAATTATGATAAGATTGATAAAAATTTGAATTGGCAATAAATAATGCAGCTATAGTTGTTAGCGCCAGTAAAATTCCGGTTGCAGCTTCTAATTGAAAAAAATTCTTGATTTTTTTTATCATATTTTAAAATCCTCGCCCAAGTAAACTTTTTTAACTTCGGCATTTTCAACTATTTCATCTTTAGTTCCTGAAGTTAAAATTTTTCCATCATAAACAATATAGGCGCGATCAACAATTGATAAGGTTTCGCGAACATTATGATCAGTAATTAAAACGCCAATTCCGCGATCTTTTAAATGCATAACCATTTGCCTAATATCATTAACTGCAATTGGATCAACCCCCGCAAATGGCTCATCAAGCAAAATAAAAGATGGATTAGTTGCTAAAGCTCTGGCAATTTCAACTCTTCTTCTTTCACCACCCGAAAGAGCTAAAGCGTGAGATTTTCTAATGTGAGTAATAGAAAATTCTTGCAATAATTTTTCCAAATGTTCTTTTCTTACTTTTTCATCACTTTCAGTGATTTCAAGAATTGAGTAAATATTATCTTCAACATTCATGCCCCGAAAAATTGATGCTTCTTGCGGCAAATAACCAATGCCCAGCCTGGCTCTTTGATACATCGGCATTTTGGTAATATCTAAATTATTAATAAAAATATTTCCCAAACTAGCTTCAACCAAACCAACAATCATATAAAAACAAGTGGTTTTGCCCGCGCCGTTTGGCCCTAAAAGACCAACCACTTCGCCTTGTGAAATATCCAAACTAACATCGCGCAAAACCTGTTTTTTGCCGTAATTTTTACTTAAATTTCTAATTGCTAAAGTTTTTACTGTCATTATTTTTCTTGTTTATCATTTCCAATTATAACCATAACTCTTTTATTGCCGCCAATTGATGCTTGATCGCTTTTGCCAACAAAATTTCCTTTTTTGGTTAGCGTGTTATAAATAAATTTATCGCCGCTAGCAATAGAAGTTCCGTTATTTATAATAACATTTTCTTCTAAAATAAATTGATTTAAATTTGGCTGATAATGCCCAAAATTGCCACTGCCGATAAATTCTTTGGTAAAAATTTTAACATGTCCAAAAGCATCCATTCGCTCTATTTCGGTAGATCCGCCCTGCTCTGCTGATGATTCTGCGACAGGTGTTTTATTTTGAGAATTATTTTTATTTTCCTTATAGATCACTATCATTTTATCCGCCAAAAGGCTGCTATCGTCTTTTTCCACCACCACATTATTTATAAATGTCATTAATTGCTTTTTTCGCTTGATGTCAATGATATCAGACCTTATTCTGGTTGGCGTTTCCGGTTTTTTTTTCTTAGGAAGCTCGTCACTCAACGCTTGATTAAAATTTATGAAAATAAAAAAACAGCAAAAAAATACTGCTAAAAAAAGCTCTAAATTTATCAAAAATTTTAATTTTAGAAACCGCGTCACTTTATCAATATTTCTTTTAGTATCCATAATTCTAATCGCCCTTCAAACCACCAAAATAATTGATGCCAAAGAGGTTCTGCAGTTTAATCAAAATCCTAAAAACTACAATGTTAAATTGCAAATTATTGACAATAATAAAATTATCACCGAATTTTTAGTTGCCGTTGCTAATGACGACCACAAGAAGATGTATGGCCTGATGAATTTAGATAAATTACCCCAAAATCACGGCATGCTCTTTAATTTTTTTACAAAAAGGGTTATTACTATGTGGATGAAAAACACTAAAATTCCTTTAGATATGCTGTTTATCGATGAAAATAATAAGATAGTTAAAATAGAAACAAACACCACTCCAAAATCTTTAGATTTAATAAATTCAACGCACCCAGTAACAACAGTGCTTGAAATCAATGGTGGCCTATCAAATAAATTTAATATTAAGGTTGGCAACACCGTTAGATTTCCTGACATTGCAATGTAAATAAATTGCACCAAATAAGCTATAGAGCGTGTTAATAGAATTATAACCGTTGTCTGAGAATGGATTGCTTCGCTTTGCTCGCAATGACGAATAATGGCGATATAAAGAATTTTGTCATTGCGAGTAAAGCGAAGCAATCCATTTTGTATCGAGCTTTTAAATAACGTAAAAACTTCCAACCTCAAATACCCTTAAAAAATGTCAGATTTATTACAAAATATTTTTAAGCCCCAAGCCCTTGATTTTGAAGGAATCAGAAATGATGATAAATTTCACAAACTCTTCGCC
>CALBSF010000053.1 GCA_937927795.1 uncultured Rickettsiales bacterium | reverse complement strand
CCACAATGAGTATGATTTTGCGTTTCTATGATCCACAAAGCGGTTCAGTTAATTTAGATGGCCATGATATTCGCGATCTAACATTAAAATCTCTTCGCAGCTCAATGTCGGTGGTTAATCAAGAGGTTATGTTATTTGATGACACGGTGCTTGAAAATATTCGTTATGGCAAAACAGATGCAACGCATGAGGAAATCATTAGAGCCGCTCAATTAGCGGAAGCTGATGAATTTATTAAAGAATTGCCATTAAAATATGATACTCAAGTTGGACAAAATGGAATTAGATTATCAGGCGGACAAAGACAGAGAATCGCAATTGCTAGAGCAATTTTATATAATGCGCCAATTTTATTGCTAGATGAAGCAACCTCATCTCTCGACCCAATATCAGAGCGCTTAATCAAAGATGCGCTAGCAAAATTTATGAAAGGAAGAACCACAATAGTTATTGCCCACAGGCTTTCAACAGTAATTCACGCCGATAAAATTATCGTTATTTCCAACGGCGAAGTAATAGAGCAGGGCTGCCATCAAGAGTTATTAAAACTCAATGGAGCTTACGCAAATCTATATTCAAAACAGTTTGAAATTAATTTGGATGTATGAAAAAAATAGAAAATAATGAGACTAAGGAAAAACAAAAAAAATCAAAGAAAGAAAAGCTTTCTAAAGCGTTAAAGAAAAATTTGTTGAGGAGGAAAGTTAAATAATTCTTCCTGAGAATTGTGAACACCTCCTTCTTTCCTTGCTTTTATCCTTAAAATTTTAATTATAATTTACCACTTCACAACCACCGAACCCCAAGTGAGGCCGCCGCCTAGGGCTTCAAAAACCACCACATCGCCTTTTTTAATTCTTTTATTTTTATTTGCAAAATCAAGAGCTAGGGGAATTGAGGCGGCTGAGGTGTTGCCGTGATTTTCAACTGTCACAATTACTTTATCTGTGGGTAATTTTAATTTCTCAGCAACTGCGTTTAAGATTCTTAAATTTGCTTGATGAGGAATTAATAAATCAATATTTTCTGGTTTTAAATTTACTTTATCAAGGCTTGAAATTACTGACTTTACCATTTTTTCAACTGCATGTTTAAAAACCTCTTTTCCTTGCATTTGAATGAAGCCAGATCTTTGACTAAAAGAAGTTCCGTCGCTGGTTTTAAGTAAATTGTTTAAAGATCCGTCAGAATATAGGCTGCAGGCCATTATTCCACTTTCTTCTTTGGTGGCTTGTAATAATACAGCGCCAGCGCCATCACCAAATAAAACGCAAGTGTTGCGATCTGTCCAATCAACAATTCTAGATAGAGTGTCTGCACCAATAACTAGGGCGTTTTTTACTTGTCCAGATTTAATAAAATTATCTGCGGTGGATAGTGCGTAAACAAAGCCAGAACAAACCGCCTGAATATCAAAAGCAAATGCATTTTTTGCTCCAAGCTTGGCTTGCACTGTTGTTGCTGTAGCTGGAAAAGTTAAGTCAGGGGTGGTGGTTGCTAAGATGATTAATTCAATGTCTTGCGCTTTAATTGTAGATCCTTCTAGCGCAGCTAAAGCCGCCTTTACAGCGATATCAGAAGTTAGTTCGCCATCTTTAGCAACGTGTCTTTGTTTGATGCCAGTTCTTTCAACTATCCATTCATCGCAAGTATCAACCGTTTTAGATAAATCATGATTAGTCACGATTTTTTCTGGCAAATAAGAGCCGGTCGCAATAATTTTACTTTTTATCATTTTCGCTTTCTTTAGTGGCGCTTGATGTTGATTGTAAACAGCTTTTAAGCTCTTCGGTAATTTTTTCGTTAATTTTATTGTCGACTAAGGAAGTTGCAACTTTAATGGCATTGGAAAAACCAAGCGCATCAGTGCTGCCATGACTTTTAACTACTACGCCATTTAAACCGATAAGCATTGCGCCGTTATGCATTCTGGGATCCATGGTTTTTGTAGCTTTATTCATTGCAGAGCTTGCTAATACGTAACCAATTTTTGACCAAATTGAAGTAGTGAAGGCTTCTTTTAAAATTCCAGACATTAATTTTACTGTTCCTTCAATTGCTTTTAATGTAATATTTCCACAAAATCCATCGGTAACTACAACGTCAACCGTTCCTTTAGTTATATCATTTCCTTCAACATAGCCATGAAAAGAGTCTTTTAAGAAACTTTCTCTGATTTTTGCTGCCGCGCCTCTAACCGCGTCATTTCCTTTTAAGTCTTCTGAGCCAACATTTAAAATTCCAATTGTAGGTTTATCAATTTTACGAGCAGCGTGAGCAAAAGCTTGTCCCATTATGGCAAATTGGAATAATACATCGGCGTCGCACTCAATATTTGCGCCCATGTCGAGCAATACAGTAGATTTTTTCTTTTGGTTGGGAATCGAAGTAACTATTGCTGGGCGATCAATTGAGGGAAGACAGCGCAAAACTATTTTGGCAATTGCCATCAAGGCTCCCGTGTTTCCAGCTGAAACAATAACGTCAGCGCGACCATCTTTAACTGCATCAATCGCTAATCTCATGCTAGAATTAGTGCCTTTTCTTAGGGCATTAGAAGGTTTTTCGTCGGAAGAGATAAAATCTTCAGTATGAATTATTTCATAACGATCAATCAAATTGCGGCAATTCTGAATGATTGGGATTATTTTGTTTGAATTTCCAAAAAGTAAAAAATATAAACCAGCGTCTAGAAGAGCTGCTTTGTCAGCTCCTTCGATTACGATCTGCGGGGCTCTGTCACCGCCCATACAGTCTAATGCTATAGTAATTTTTCTAATCACTTTTATGAGCTATTGATTCTATTCTTCAGCTGTTTTTTTAGCTTTTTTAGTTATGATTTGTCTACCTTTGTAGGTTCCGTCTGGTGCAATGTGATGAGAAAGCTTGAATTCACCAGTTGCTTTATCAATTACTACATTAGGAAAATCAGCTTCAAACGAGCCGTTACTTCCTCTTCTCATGCCGCTTCTTGAGCTAGATTTTTTCTTTTTAGGAACTGCCATATTTTTTACTTAAAATTTAGTATTTACTATTGAGTCAATAATGGCGTAGAATAATATCAGGCTATGTTTAAATAAGCAATCTAAAAATAGATCTTAATGAAAAAATTTATTATTATAACTTTTTTGCTGCTTTTCTTAGAGTCATGCGTCTCAAGGCTTGAAAAACAGGGCTATATGTTTGAATTATCTGACGCTCATTTGATAAAAGAAGGCGTGAGTGGTAAGGATGAAGTTTTAAAGCTTATGGGATCTCCTACTATTGCTTCATACATTAACGAAGAAACTTGGATTTATTTTTCAGAAGAAAAAAAATACTTGTTATTTTTTAAGCCAAAAACAATAAATCGTGATGTTTTGGTAGTAAAATTTGACGAGGAAAATATTGTCAAAAATTTAATAAAATTGAATTTAAATGATGAAAATAAAGAACTTGCTTTTTCAACAAAATATACCGAAGTGGCAGATCATGAAACCAGCGCCTTTAAGTCAATATTTGGCAATATTGGTCAAGTTAGGGCGGTGCAGTAGTTTTTTGCTGATTTTGTTTTTTTTTAAATGGCTGTTTTACTAGGTTTTATATGATTCCAGATACTGAAATTATATGCCCAAACGGTCGCACAACTTTGATTAAATTTGCAAAATTAGAAGATGTTAAGCAAGGAATAATTAACGCATTAGAAGAAAAAAAGCGTAATAAAACTACAGAAAATTATACTGTAATTAAATTTCCCGATGGCAGATCGATGAGATTAGAAAAAGAGCCGCCAGAAGATGTGGTTGGTTGCATGCTTAGGCAAAGTGAGTATCGCAGGATTGAGTCTAAATATATTTATTAAATTTTGTTAGGAAATTAATGGTGGGAAGAAATTGTAGAGTTTAAACTTACGAGATTCTCGATGCTTCGCATCAAGAATGACGGAGTTTGGTATGCGCTATA
>CALBSF010000052.1 GCA_937927795.1 uncultured Rickettsiales bacterium | reverse complement strand
TGATAAAAAATTTTTCTTTTTTTTCTTTTTTTAAAATCGCAACTTCATTGATTATTTTCATTCGATCTTCTAAAAGACCAATTAATTTTTCATCAATCGCATCGATTTTTTTTCTGAAAATTTGTAAATCTTGATCTCGTAGTTTTTGCATTGCTTAATTTGGTTTGTAAAAATATAATTTTGCTCTCACTTTATTAATCACAGCTCAAAATATCAATTTATGAATTACGCCGTTAAAAATTATACGATTGATTCTAATTTTAAAGCTGTTTCCAATTTAATTCTAGATAATAGTAGGGTAATTGAAATTGGTCGCAGGCAAGGAAATTTATTTAGTTTTTTAAAATCTCGTAAAAATATTGAATTAGATTGGTTTGAGCTTGATGATGGTTGCGTGCTAGAAAGCCAGCTTCAATTTTATTTGGATAAAAGTTTTGATTATGCGATTTTTGATTTAGATTTGCAAAAAATTAGTGATCCAATTGAGGTTTTTAAGGCTGTTGCAAGAATTTCTAGAGCTGTTATTTTTCTTATATCAAATAGTAAAAATAATTTTTCTTCTTATAAAAAATTTGAGATATTTTGTAAGGAAAATGGCTTTACAGTTGAGCAAAGATTGTTTTTTTATGGGAAATTTTCTTTTCCATTACTATTTAAAAGCAGAATATTGATTGATTTTTTTACTCAATATGGAATCTTTCTTGTTTGCGACAACAATCCAACCTTAACTTTTCAAGAAGAATTTGTTTTTAAAAGAGATCTTGCCAACAAAATTAACAGAATCTATCAGGTGGCAAAAACAACCGCCTTTAGCCGTGATTAAAGGTCTGATACTGTCTTGTGTTTTGATTTTTTCTTTTTCTTGTAGCAAGCCTTATCATTTAAGAAAACCTAAATCAGATTTTAGTTACAAGGCGTCAAGAATTAGAAGTGGTTATTCTTACAAAATCAGGCCAACTGATTCAATGTTAATTAGCTCAGAAAAAGAACATAGGCAGCATACTCAAGACGGATATTATGAAAATAAATCAATAGAAGAGCATGAATTTGTGGAAGTTACAGATGATAGTAAAGATTATATTGGGCATTTTAAAATAGGTAATCCTTATGAAATTGAGGGTGTTTCTTATGTTCCAGAAAATTATGAAGATTTCGAGGAAACGGGAATTGCCTCATGGTATGGTGATGATTTTCATGGCAAGTTAACCGCTAATGGCGAGACTTATAACATGGAAACTTTAACTGCGGCGCATCCAACTTTACCATTGCCATCTATGGTTAAAGTTACTAATCTTAGAAATGGAAAATCTGTGGTGGTAAGAGTCAATGATCGCGGCCCTTTTGCTAAAGAGCGCATTATCGATGTTTCAGAAAGAGCTGCAGATATTCTTGAATTTAAAGGGCAGGGCACTACTGAGGTTAAAATTGAATTGCTTAAAAGTGAAACTGAACAGTTGCTTAAAAAGTTGAAAATTTATAATCAGAGTAAAGAGTCTTAGGTTGCATACTTGTTGTTTAAAAATGGATTCTTCGTTTTGCTCGCAATGACGAATAGGGTCTTCGTTATTGCGAGCTTTGTGAATAATGAGCAGAAGAGTCATTGCGAGCAAAGCGAAACAATCCATTCTTTTATAGATTTATAAAAATAATCACATTAATTACAAAAAATATGGCGAGTTTTGATATTGTTTCCAAGGTTGATTTACAAGAAATTGACAATGCGGTTAATTCGGTTTTGCGCGAACTTACTAATCGTTATGATTTTAAAGGCGCAAAATTCTCGGTGGAATTAAAAACTAAAGAAAATTTAATTTTAATTGCCGCAGAAGATGAATATAAGCTTGGTCAAATTCGTGATTCTTTAAAAGTTTTTGCAGTAAAAAGAGGAGTTGATCCAAAGGCTTTTGATTTTCAAAAAGAAGAAAATGCTTCTCATAATAGTTATAGACAAGAAGTAAAATTAAGAAATGGAATTGAGCAAGAGGCGGCAAAAAAGATTGTAAAACAAATTAAGGATTCTAAGCTCAAAGTTCAAGCTTCAATTAGGGGTGATGAGATTCGAGTTGATGGTAAAAAAATCGATGATTTGCAAGAAGTTATTGCTTTTTTACGCGGCGAGTCTTTTGATGTTCCTTTGCAATTTATTAATTTTCGTTAAGATATGCCAAATCAAATAAAAAGTCACGAAATGCTTACTCAGCAATTACCAGAATCTTCACTTAATCGTCAATATCAATTAAAAACAGGTAATCAAAGTCACGATACTGATTCTTTGATGACAAGGGTTATAAAAAGCCCGCTTTCAATGCCAATTACCGCGCCTTTGGCGGCATCAGCTGCTTCATTTTTTCTTTTTTTTTATTTTATTTTTAAAGGTGTTGACGCTGCATTTACTCACTATAGAAGAGGTAGATCTGGTGGAGATATTCAGCCTCATCATCATTCAAAATTTGCACAAAGTTTAGCTGATTCTTGTTCATCAGGTTTTCTTTCTTGTGTTAAGGTTTTGGGTGCGCCATTACTTAATGTGGCAACTAATTTTGTTACAAAAACCAGTGGAAATCTAGCTCAAGATCCTCAAGCTCCAAAGTCAGCTACATGGTATGATGTTGAGCCTGATGTTGATTTAAATCAACAATCATTGCATAATCCAAGTGGCAGTAGGGTTGTTGCTTCTCATCAAAGAACTCCTTAATTATTAAAAAACTCATATAGCATATCCCTAAACGATTGACACTTTTTAACAAAAAGATTTTATCTTTTAA
>CALBSF010000051.1 GCA_937927795.1 uncultured Rickettsiales bacterium | reverse complement strand
CCATAAAAATTATAAATATTATTTATAAAAATAATCTTGAGGATTAAAAATTAATAGCTATATTGCGAGCACCTTTTGTTTTTTCTTTTTTTTAAAAGACCTTAAACAAGAAGATTTAGCTAGAGATAGCTGGTTTATTAATAAATTATATCCCTTTAAACAATGAAAAAATCATTCTTGATTGCTGCAGTTGCTGCATTATTTGCTGTTTCTGCTAACGCTGCTGATGCGGTTAAAACTGCTCCAGTTGCTACTTCTGAAGCTAAAGCTGTTGAAACTGCTGCTCCAGTTGCTAAAAAAGAAGTTAAAGCTGCTAAAAAAGCTGTTAAATCTGAAGTTAAAGCTGCTCCTGCTGCTGACGCTTCTGCTGTTGACGCTAAAAAAGCTAACTAATTTTAGTTTTTTAAAACAGTTAAAAGCCAAATGAGTTTAACGACTTATTTGGCTTTTTTCTTGCAAATTAAAAATTATTTTTCTAAAATCATCCCCTCCTATTTTAAGCCGAATTAGCTCAGTGGTAGAGCAACTGTCTTGTAAACAGTAGGTCGTCAGTTCAAATCCGACATTCGGCACCACTTCAAATATTTTTAGATGCAGCTTATATCTTCCATTATATTCTGGCTTTTTGTTAATATTTGGGGCGCAATTATTCCCATTCTTTATTTTCCTGCCTTTTTTACCAAAAACTCTAAATTAGCGGATCATGGCGCAAAAATTTGGTCTGTGGTATTGGTTTTTGCCTTAAAAAAACTTTGCAAAATTGATTTTGAAGTTTTGGGCAAAGAAAATTTACCAAAAACGCCATTTATCGTGGCTTGCAAACATCAATCGATGTGGGAAACATTTATCATGCATTTAATTTTCCATCACCCTGCTTATTGCTACAAAAAAGAATTAATCCACGTTCCTTTTTATGGTTGGTATGTAAGAAAAATGACTGGCATAAAAGTTGACAGAAAAGGGGGCGTTTCTGCTATAAAAAGCTTAATCAAGCAATCAAAAGATTATTTAAAAAAAGATCATGTTGTGGTAATTTTTCCACAAGGAACTAGGGTTCCAGTTGGTGGAACAACCGATCAATATCCTTACCAAGTTGGCACTGCAGCTCTTTATTTATCTTGCGAAGTTCCCGTGGTTCCCGCAGCTTTAAATTCCGGGCTATTTTGGCCAAAACATAAAATGAAAAAAAATCCTGGAAAAATTGTTATAAAATTTCTAGAACCAATATATCCTGGACTTTCCAAGCAAGAATTTAACCAAAAATTGGAAAATTCTATTGAAAAAGAGAGTGAAAAACTGATTAATTTATAAATTAATATGACCTACATAATTCAAGGAAAAAACGATAATTACGAAGTGGTAATTGGGTGTGAAATCCACGCTCAAGTTGCATCTAATTCTAAATTATTTTCTCGCGCCGCAACCAAATTTGGTGCGCCACAAAATTCTCAAGTTTCCTTGGTGGACGCAGGATTTCCTGGCGCACTTCCAACCATTAATGAAGAATGTGTAAAACAAGCAATTAAAACCGGCCTTGGAATTAACGGAACAATTAATTTAAAATCAGTTTTTGATCGTAAAAATTATTTTTATCCTGATTTACCAAATGGTTATCAAATTTCACAATTTTTTCATCCAATTGTTAGTGAAGGATTTACTGAAATCACCTTAGAAAATGGCGAAAGAAAAAGAATAAATATTGAAAGAATTCATTTAGAACAAGATGCTGGAAAATTAATTCATGATCAACATCCAACCCTTTCTTTAATTGACTTGAACCGCGCTGGCGTTGCTTTGATGGAGATCGTTTCAAAGCCTGATATGAGCAGTCCTTTTGAAGCATCAGAATATGTTAAAGCAATTCGTTCAATTGTTAGAGCACTTGGAACCTGCGATGGCGATATGGAAAAAGGAAATCTAAGATGTGATGCCAATGTTTCGGTAAGAAAAGTTGGAGAAAAAACTCTTGGAACTCGCTGCGAAATAAAAAATATAAACTCGATGCGAAATATCATGCGAGCTATTGAATTTGAAGCAGCCAGACAAGTTAAAATGATAGAAAATGGTGAAAAAGTTAGCCAAGAAACTCGTCTTTTTGATGCAATAAGCGGCGAAACTAGAACCATGAGAAGCAAAGAAGATGCTATGGATTATCGCTATTTTCCAGATCCAGATTTACCTTGCTTGGTATTTGATCAAAATTATGTTGATGAAATTAGAAAATCATTACCAGAACTGCCTGCAGCAAAAAAAGATCGCTATGTTAAAGAGTTTAAAATTTCAGAATATGATGCTGGAGTTTTAACTGCCGACACCGAAATTTCTGCTTATTTTGAAGAATTAATCAAAAAACATGAAGCAAAATTATCTGTTACTTGGCTTACAGTAGAGCTATTTGGCAGAATGAATAAGCTTGGAATTAGTTTTGAAAATTTAAAAGTAAAAGCGCAAAATTTAATTGAATTGCTAGATTTAATTAAAAGCGGTGAAATTTCAGGAAAAATTGCCAAAGATGTTCTTGATGCAATGATTGAAAGTGGAGATTCGGCCAGTAAAATCGTTGAATCTAAGGGTTTAAAACAAGTTTCTGATAGTGGAGAGCTAGAAAAAATTATCGACGCTGTAATAGCGAAAAATCCACAAATGGTGGCCGATTATAATTCTGGCAAAGATAAATTATTCGGATTTTTTGTTGGTCAAGTAATGAAGGAAAGTAAAGGTCAAGCAAATCCGGGAATGGTTAATGATTTGTTGATTAAGAAATTGAAGAGTTCTTAGACGTCAATTTAGAGTAGGGACTCAGCTGTAATCATCCGCCCCAGATCGGAAGAGCGT
>CALBSF010000050.1 GCA_937927795.1 uncultured Rickettsiales bacterium | reverse complement strand
CCTACGGGAGGCAGCAGTGGGGAATATTGGACAATGGGCGCAAGCCTGATCCAGCAATACCGCGTGAGTGATGAAGGTCTTCGGATTGTAAAGCTCTTTTAGTGGAGAAGATAATGACGGTATCCACAGAAAAAGCACCGGCAAACTTCGTGCCAGCAGCCGCGGTAATACGAAGGGTGCTAGCGTTGTTCGGAATCACTGGGCGTAAAGCGTACGTAGGCGGTTTGGTAAGTCGATTGTGAAAGCCCTGGGCTCAACTCAGGAACTGCAATCGAAACTGCCTTACTAGAATTTGGTAGGGGATGGCGGAATTCCTAGTGTAGGGGTGAAATCCGTAGAGATTAGGAGGAACATCAGTGGCGAAGGCGGCCATCTATGCCAATATTGACGCTAAGGTACTAAAGCGTGGGGAGCAAACAGGATTAGATACCCTGGTAGTCCACGCCCTAAACGATGAGTGCTAGTTGTCGGGCCCTTAGGGTTCGGCGGCGAAGCTAACGCGTTAAGCACTCCGCCTGGGGAGTACGGTCGCAAGACTAAAACTCAAAGGAATTGACGGGGACCCGCACAAGCAGTGGATCATGTGGTTTAATTCGATGCTACACGAAGAACCTTACCAACCCTTGTATCCCGATGACCGGTATAGAAATATACCTTTGGAGCAATCCACATTGGAGACAGGTGCTGCATGGCTGTCGTCAGCTCGTGTCGTGAGATGTTAGGTTAAGTCCTTAAACGAGCGCAACCCTCATCCTTATTTGCCATCGGGTCAAGCCGGGAACTATAAGGAAACTGCCGGCGACAAGCTGGAGGAAGGTGGGGACGATGTCAAGTCATCATGGCCCTTATGGGTTGGGCTACACACATGATACAATGGTGGTCACAGCAGGAAGCGAAAGAGCAATCTGGAGCAAATCCAAAAAAGCCATCTCAGTTCAGATTGAGGGCTGCAACTCGCCCTCATGAAGTTGGAATTGCTAGTAATCGTGGATCAGCATGCCACGGTGAATACGTTCTCGGGTCTTGTACACACTGCCCGTCAAGCCATGGAAGCTGTTTCTACCTGAATAGAGTGAGCTAACCGCAAGGAGGCAGCTCTACACGGTAGGAGGGGTGACTGGGGTTAAGTCGTAACAAGGTAGCAGTAGGGGAACCTGCGGCTGGATTACCTCCTTAAATATAAAGAAAATTATTTTCGAATAATTTTCCTAAGTGAAAGTATAATTTATTATGCTTTTGCAAAACAACAAAAGTCAAACAGGCTATCGTCTTTACATTTCTTAAAAAATAATTACCTGACAAAAATCACTTTTTTGCAGGTAAGCACGATTAATTTTACAAAAACAATACTTCTCTTCTTTCTATGCCTCACGTAATTATCGAACATTCATCTGACATTTCCAAAAACTCAATCATCCCTATTGGCAAAGCAATTCAAGATATAATGCTGTCAATTACTGAGGGTAAATTTGATCCAGATCAATGCAAAGTTAGAGGACATTCTTTTGATGAATATTTAGTTGGAAAGCCAGATCACACAACTTCTTCTTTTTTACATATCACAATTAAAATTATGGCTGGAAGAATTGACGAGATAAGAAAAAAACTTGCCGAAGAAACTGCTGAATTTACAAAAAAATTTGTTTTAGAGCAAAATCTAAAAACAACAAGATGCGATATTTCCGTTGATATAGTTGAAATGGATTCTAAATCTTACCAGAAAATGCGCTTGTAGCGCCGCGCAGTCATTTTGTCTTACGACAAATGAACCCTGCAACAAGTGTGGGGCAACATTCTGCGGTAGTAAATTTTCCAGAACCACTCCCCCGCGCACTTGTTGCAGGGTTCATTTGTCGTAAGACAAGATTAACCAAACAATCCCTTTAGCAGAAATCAATAATTACTAATCAACGCATAAAGAGTTTCGATATAAGGCACTTCGACCATTTTTAGCTTAGCAAATCTCAAAGCGTTGCCCAAAATCGCCTCAAACTCCATTTTATTGCCAGCTTCAAAATCAATTAACATGCTGGTTCGCGATGGAATTTTTCTATTTTTTGTATCGCTTATAGTTTTTTCAACAAACTCTTTGGAAATTTCATAATTCTGTAATTTAGCTAGCAAAACCACTTCCATCATCACATTTTTTACTAATTTTTCTAAATATGGATTATCAAGAATCTCCTTACTATCAAGCCCTCCCGCAACCACTGAAATCGGGTTAAAAGCAGCATTCCATACTAATTTTTTCCAGCGCTCAAATTGAATATCTTCAACCAAAAAACATGGCACATTACTTTTTTCAAAAAGTGCAATTAAACTTTTGGTTTTATTTAAATCTGGCAAATGATATTCCCCAAATGTTAATTTTCCACTATCACTGTGTTTTATAAGACCGCTAGCCACTCTTTCTGAAGCTATGAATGCAATTACACTTAACAAATGATTATTGGGGAAAATTTTCACCACATCATCTTCAATAAAAATGCCATTTTGAATTAATACTATTGAAGTTTTTTCATCAACAACCTGCCCTATCAAACTTTGCAAAGAAATTTCCGGCAAAACCTTGGTTGCAATTATAATAAAATCAAACTTTTCTTTGCATTCACTAATATTTCGATAAATATTTTTTGGCATAAATTTAAAATCACCCCAAATACTTTCTATCGCAATTCCATCTTTTTTTATTTTCTCAAAATCTGACTTAGCCAAAATCGAAATTTCAGATCCCGCCTTAAAAAGCATACCCGCATAAAAACCACCAATCGCACCAGTTCCAACAATTAAAATTTTCATAAATTATTTAAAATTATTTAATTATTACCTAATTTTCCACCCCCCTTTGAATCATATTGATTACAAAAATCAATTAATTCTTCTTTAAAACCCAGCTCATAAAGCACTTCTAGCGCCTCAAAATGTCTCTTGGCATCACCAAGTTCTACTCTTACCATAACTTACAATAAAGTTTTTGGCAAGCATTGCCATTTCGGTAGATTTTTTGGCGTTTATCGATCTTGAACAACCATAAACGGATGCTCTAAATCCTTATTATTCGCCTTGCCGCTAAGTTTTTTTCCAATTTAGCAAAAAATAATTAAAAAAAATCGGCTTAGCTGAAGTTATCGGTTGCATCTTAATTGCAATAAGTATGAAATTTATCTTGAATTTATCACTCAAAAATCCGTTTAAAAAAAATAAATTCACAATATTACAACAATAATATATGGCCTTTGAAAATAAATTAGTAGCAATCGTAAATGAAAAAATCGAAATCGGCGTGGCAATGAATGCGCTAGCGCATATCTCATTTGCTATGGGGGCTAATCTTGGCAAGGAAGCCGCATTTCTAACGCCATATATAGATAAAGAACAAAAAATAAATTGGCCAATCTCTGGCATGCCTTATATAATTTTAAAAGGAACTTCAAGCGAGATTAAAAAGGCACTTTTACAAGCAAAAGAGCAAGAAATTGCGCAGCTTGGATTCACCGATACAATGACACTTTGCGGCGGTTATGAAGAACAAATAAGAAATACCGCAGCAAAAACATTAGATGAATTTGTATATTACGCCGCCGCTTTATATGGTGATTTTGAAAAAGTAAAACAAATTACCAAAAGACTAAGTTTATTTAAATAATGTTTGGAAAGAATAAAATTTTAAAACCAGAAAATCACGACGGCTTAAATCTTGATGTGCAGGAAATATTTCCCACCCTTCAAGGCGAAGGGCCGTTTGTTGGCTATCCATCGGTGTTTATAAGGCTTGGTGGCTGTAATTTGGCTTGTGATTTTTGTGATACTGAATTTGATTCTTATAAAAATTTTTCATTGGAAAAAATAATTATTGAGGTTTTGAAATTAGCTAAAAATTCTGCTGGAATTATTACTAAAAAATTAATTGTGATTACCGGCGGAGAGCCCATGCGTCAACCAATAGAAAGGCTTTGTGAAGAATTAATAAAATTAAATTTCTTAATACAAATTGAAACTAATGGCACAATTTATCGAAAATTACCAAAGGAAGTCAAAATAATTTGTTCACCAAAAATTTCCAATGGCAAATATCATCCAATCAGGTCAGATTTACTTTTAAGCATCAATGCTTTTAAATTTATTATTTCAAAAAATCATCAAGATTATCAAAATATTGCTGAAGTTGGGCAAAGTCAATATGGAGCCCCGGTTTATTTGCAGCCAATGGATGAACAGAATGAAGAAATTAATCAAAAAAATTTACAATATACCGTAAGATTGGCGCAAGAAATTGGCTGCATTTTATCGCTTCAAACCCACAAAATTATTGGAATTCGTTAAAAAAAAGGGGGCGACTTATAATTAAGCCGCCCCCTCTTAGTAAGTTTTATAGGTTACTTAGAATTATTCTCCGTAAACTATAGTGCAAGATTTGTTAAATAAAATGTAGAAACTAGCTTGATAATCAACTAGCAAAACTTTTTTAAATTTGCTTTCTTTTGCTATAGTAGCAACAGAAATGTCAGATCCAGCAAAAGGAGGAAACCATAAAAGCCCAAAACCGCATTTCATTTCTTCTTTTTTAAGATCAGTAGCAAAGTTAATTGTGTTAGTTGGAGTGGTATTAAGAGATGGGGTATATCTTAATCCGCAAGAAGAAAGAAGCCCAACTAAAAGTGATATCAATAGTAATTTTTTCATATTTTTTAGATTAATTAGTAGTTTATTTAAAAATTTTTGCACCCTATCATTTTTCAATTTTACAAAAAAAATAGACAAAGATCGCCTAAAAAATAATATGGCAAAAACTCTAAGTCAACAAAGATTTATAATAATGCCATTTGCGCCAAATAATCTTCGCATGCAAAACTTAAAAAATATTTTGCTAATTTTGACAATAACCTTTATTTTGAGCTGATTCTTAGCATTAAACTATTTTTTAAATGAACTTTAACGATATAAAAAACCAGAAAAAGATCCATTTTATTGGGCTTGGTGGCATTGGCATGAGCGCTTTGGCGTTGATTTTACGCGAATTTGATATTTGCGTTCAAGGATCTGACTTGTCAGAAAATTATTTAACTGCAAAGCTGCGAGATAAGGGCGTAACTTATTTTGTTGGCCATGATGCAAAAAATATTGATGATAATGTTTCTTTGATTGTAGAAACCTCAATTATTAAAGAGGAAAATCCAGAAATAATTGAAGGAAGAAAGAAAAATATTCCAATCATCACTAGAGCCAACTTGCTTGCAATTGTAATGGCTGAATATAAGGGTATCACAATTGCTGGAACCCATGGAAAAACTAGCACCACTGGCATGACATCCCTGATGCTTGAAATATCAGGTCTTGATCCAACCGTTATAAATGGCGGAGTTATCCATTATTTTGGCAGCAATTCAAAAATTGGTAAGGGGAAATATTTAGTTGCTGAATCTGATGAATCTGATGCAAGTTTCGTTGATTTGCCAAGTTTCATTGGAGCGGTTACTAATATTGAGCCAGAGCATCTTGAATTTAAAGGCTATGGCGGCAGTTTTGAAAAACAAAAAGAATATTTTGAGCAATATATCAACCAAATTCCCGATGACGGTCTGTGTGTATTGTGCTTAGATAGCTTAGAGGTTGCAAAAATTTATCATAAATTAAAAGATAAGAAAAAAAATCTAATTTGCTATTCAGTCAATAACCAAGCTGATTTAATGGCTAAAAATATCAGAATGGATATTAGTGGATTAACATTTGATGTTGAGTTTAAAAGTGGCAAAAAAATATTGGATGTTAAAATGCCAATCTATGGCACGCACAATGCCAGCAATGCTTTAGTGGCAATTGCTATAGCTGATTTCTTAAAAATTCCTGAAGCAAAAATTAAAGAAGCTCTGGCAAAATTTAATGGCGTAAAAAGAAGATTTACCAAGGTTGGGCAGTTTAATGGCGTCTCAATAATTGACGATTATGGCCATCATCCAACCGAAATTAAAACCACTCTTAAAGCAGCTCGCCAGCTGATTGGGGGCAATAAATTAATCTGCGTTTTTGAACCTCATAAATATTCTCGCGTTGCTAGTTTATTTGATGAATTTTGTCATGCATTTTCAAGCGCAAGCTATGTTATAGTTTCTGATATTTACTCAGCCGGACAAGCGCCAATTGAAGGAATATCTCAAGATTCTTTAATTGAGGGCATTAAAAAAACTGGTCAAAAAAATGTAATAAAAATGTCTGACCCAAAAGATTTAGCAAAAATTGTAAAACCTTTACTTGAAGAAGGTAGTATGGTATTTTGCACTGGCGCTGGGAAAGTTACTTATTGGGCAGCAAGCTTAGAAGAAGAATTAAAAAAATTATAAAGAGTTATTTTTTCAATAAATATTTTTAAAATGGATTGCCGCGCTTCGCTCGCAATCCATTTTGGATAATCAATAATTAAAAATCTATTTTTGCAACCACTTATATAAATGAAGAATCTAAAAATAAAAGATTTAAACACAATAGAAGAAATGGCATCAGCCTTTGATTTGGTTAGTCAAATGTATAGCCAGATGAGTTTTGAAGATTATATTTCTCGCCTTCAAGAAATGATTGAGCGCAATGATTTTAAGATGGTTGCCGTTTATATTGATGATGAAATGGTTGGAGTTTCTGGCTATTGGATTTTTATGATGCTTTATTGCGGTCGCTATTTACAAGCGTCCAACCTAATTGTAAGCCAAAATTTTCGCAGCCAAGGAGTTGGTAAAAAAATCTTAGATTATTTAGAAAAAAAAGCAAAAATTTCTGGATGCCAAAAAGTTGTTTTAGATTCTTATGTTGAAAATAAAAAATCTCATCCTCTCTACTACCGCGAAGGTTTTTATATTCGCGGATTTCATTTTATGAAAGATATATAGATGTCAAAAATTAAAATTGCCAGCTTCAATGTTAACTCAGTAAAAGCGCGCCTTCCAAGACTTTTAGAGTGGTTAAAAAATTCGCAGCCCGATATTGTTTTACTGCAAGAATTAAAATGCCAAGAACAAGATTTTCCTTTTGAAGCCTTGCTAGAAGCTGGTTATAACGCCGCCGTATCAGGACAAAAAACCTACAATGGAGTTGCAATTTTATCAAAATTCAAAATTGAAGATGTGGTTAAAACCCTTCCAAGTCTTGATGAAGCAGTTGATGAACAAGCAAGATATATTGAGGGCGTTATTTCGATTAACAATCAAGCAATTCGTGTGGCCTCAATATATGTTCCAAATGGTGGTGGCGAAATTCAAATAAACCAAACTTTGGAAAATACCGAAAAATTTTTATATAAATTAAAATTCTTTAATCGCCTAAAGGCTCATTTTTCTAAGCTCCTTGAGTATAATGAAATTCAGATTTTTGGCGGAGATTATAATGTTGCTGCAAACGAAATTGATGTATTTGACCCAAAAAGCCTAGAGGGAGCCGTTTGTTTTCATCCGCTGGAGCGCCAAAAATTTTACTGCCTTTTAAACTTAGGATTAATAGATTCATATCGAGCAATGAATCAAAAAAGCCAAGCATTTTCTTGGTGGGATTATCGCGGAGGATCTTGGCAAAATAACAAAGGACTTAGAATTGATTATTTATTAACATCACCTAAAGCGGCTGATAAAATAATTACCGCTACTATTGAAGATAAAGGAGTAAGGGATCAAGAAAAGGCATCGGATCATTGCCCTGTGTGCCTAGAAATAGATATTTAGCAGATCACAAATGGTGACCCCAACGGGATTCGAACCCGTATTTTCACCGTGAAAGGGTGACGTCCTAACCATTAGACGATGGGGCCTTAACTTTGTTAGAAACACAAAAAAGTTTCTAAAAAAACAAGAGTGCGACATTATAAGTCTTAGTTTAAAATAAGGCAAGAAATTTATTTGGCTGTACTTAAATTTTAATCCAAAAAGATGAAGGTCAAGTGTGGTATTGCTTGGTGTAAATGGCATAATGATCTTTTCTGGATTGCCGCGCTTCGCTCGCAATGACGAAACAACCTTCTGTCTTCGTCATTGCAAGCGAAGAGTGCAACCTTCAGTCTTCGTCATTGCGAGCGAAGCGCGGCAATCCAGAAAAGATCAAGATTTTCTATGCAACCCTCAAAGCAGAGCCGCCAATATAGTAATAATCGAATCCGGCATCTACAACATCCCTGCACACAAAAACATTACGCAAATCAACAATTTGACGGCAATGCGTTAAAGTTTTAACCTTATTTAAATCTAAATTTTTATATTCCATCCATTCAGTTGCCACGACAATTAAATCTGCGCCGCTTATGGCGCTGTAAATATCATCAAAAAACTCAATATCAGCAAATTCCTTAAGCTCCTCTTTGGCATTTTTTATCGCCTCAAAATCATGAGCCATAATTTTTGCGCCGCCCTTAAGTAATTCTTTAGCAATGGCAATTGCCGGGCTATATCTAATATCGTCAGTATTTGCCTTAAAAGCCAAACCAAGTAATGCGATTTTTTTATCTTTTATTTGACCAAAAAAAACATCGCCAATTTTTTTTGCCATTTTAATTTTTCTTTTACTGTTTGACTCGATCACTGAATCAATCAAAGAAAGTTTAATATTATTTTCTTTAGCAATATTGATAATTGCCAAAATATCTTTTGGAAAACAAGATCCACCAAATCCAGGGCCTGGATTTAGAAATTTATTACCAATCCTTTCATCCAGCCCCATCGCATAAGAAAGTTTTTTGATATCACCACCCAAAACTTCGCACAAATCAGCCATTTCATTGATGAAAGAAATTTTTGTAGCCAAAAATGAATTAGACGAATATTTAATTAATTCAGCAGTTATAATATCAGTTTCAACAATTTTTTCAGATGGAAATTTTTGATAAATTTCATGCAACATTTTTTTTGCTTTTTCATCATCAAAACCAATAACAATACGGTCTGGATTCATAAAGTCATCTAGCGCCGAACCCTCTCTTAAAAACTCCGGATTTGAAGCGATAAGAAAATTTATTTTTGGATTTATTTCTTTAACTAATTTTTTAATTTTTTCACCAGTTTTTGCTGGAACGGTTGATTTAGTAACAATTAATTTTTCACAGTTAGCAAAAATTGCAATTTGCCTTGCAGCCTCTAATACGTAGGACAAATCAGCATTTCCATCTTCACTTTGCGGCGTTCCAACTGCAATAAAAATAGCATCAGAATTTTCAACTCCGAATTTCAAATCAGTGGTAAAATTAATTTTTTTTATCTGCAAAACATCCTTAAGCAAATCTTTTAAACCCGGCTCAAATATTGGTATTTCGCCGTTTTTTAATTGCAGAATTTTACCTTCAATTTTATCAACGCATATTACATCATGGCCTAATTTTGCAAAACAAATCCCTGAAACTAGCCCAACATAACCACTGCCAATAACTGTTATTTTCATTTTAAATTGGAATATAAATTATTACTCTTAAACCTTTTTTTGGACTTTCCAAAAGCTTTATTCTGCCGCCGTGCGAGGCAATTGCATCCATTGCAATTGCAAGGCCAAGACCCGATCCACCAGAGGCTAATTTTTTATCAAGATTTCTAGAATTATCAATGCGATAAAATGGCTTAAATACATTATCGCGCTCAGATTTTGGAATTCCCGGCCCATCATCATCAATATTAATTACCAAATTTTTTTCAGAAATTGTCGCATGAAATTCAACATTTTTTCCATAATTAAAAGCATTATCAATCAAATTTATTAACGCTCTTTTGAAAGCTATAATCCTGATTGGAAGCTCTAAATCATCAGGAATATCAAGGTTGCTTGCAATGTTTTTTTGCATTTTAGCGTA
>CALBSF010000049.1 GCA_937927795.1 uncultured Rickettsiales bacterium | reverse complement strand
ATGCTAAAAAATGGACATTTATAAACTCTCTGCCAATTAATTCTTATTTTAGAATGGCTTATTATCAAAATTCATCAGATCTAATGAATAATGAGGCTATATTTGGAGCTGCGTATACTAATCTTGCTATAGAATTGAATTTCTTAGATGAGGCTAGTGGGGCTAGATATCTGCCGTCAGAAATTACGTTTGGCTCTCTTGGTAAAATTATTGAAAATGTTAATAATTTTATCAAAGATTACGACTTATCTGATCAAGAGCAACAACGTTTTAAATTTAATATTTATTATTTAATTTGTCATCAAAGAAGAGGTGATAAAACAAAAGATGATGAGTTTCAGGGTAATATAGCAAAACTTATAGAGTGTAAAAAGATAGATGCTGAAGTTTATGGCGAGGCTTTTAGAGCGCAGCCAAATTCAATGGTTTTTAGTCCAGCCGGATCTTCTCTAGCCGTATTTTCTCGATATCAATAATACTTGAGTATATCATTAACTTAAATTTAAATAAATATGCAACCAGATTCTGTTGATTATGAGTTAGTTGATAATTGGATACCTGAAGTTTCAAGTTCAAAATTGAATTTAGAATATTTGATAGATGAATATTTTTGGTTTTATGGGTCTGATGTTTTAAAATATCTGTTATTTAAAGATATTTTACCTAAAGAGGAATTTGAAAAATTTAAATTTGATGAATATAAATCCGATCCTTCTTTTTCAATAACTTATAAAGCACAAGAGGGCGCTAGTTTTTCAGATTGTTCTTTTGGTGATTTTTTAGGTTTTCAATTCCTAATAACCAATAAAGGTGATGGTTCTTATGAATTGTCAATCAATAGAAGCGATATATCTTTAGAAGAGTTGGAAGGAAAAAGTGAGGAAGAATTTAGGTATGATCAATTAAAATTACGTCTCGATCAAAATTTGCGAGATTTGATGAGGCAAGAGATAGAAAAAAGTGGTATTTTAGATAGATTGTTAAAATTAGACCGCGATACCGAAAGTGATCTTTTATCTAGCATATTAGCTGCAGAAAAAATACAAAAAATATTTGCAATTTATGAAGTTACAAGCACTTTAACTTTTAAAGATGGTGTTGCTGGGATTGATCTTGAGTTTTTGCCCTCTGATGAAATTGCTCGCAGATTGCCAGTAATTTTAGCGAGTCTTTATAGCGCTGATCGTAAAAAATTAAAGATGTCTGATATTTTAAAGGATTTTCGTATTTTTTCTTACGAAGGAAGCTCCTATCTGATAACATCTCAAGATATGGCAAATTTTAGTAAAATTTTAAAAGATAAGTTTGTAGAAGCTAATCATTTAAAATTAAACAATAAATTTTTGTCATTTTTTAAACATCAATATCTTGATGGAAGACTAGATGTGTCGAAGGATAGGGACTTTACCGCAGAAGAATTGTTTTTGATATCTAGCTATATTGCCACAAATACTGAGTTTCAAAGTTTATTTAAAGCTAAGAGATTATTTTGTTTAGATTCAGATTATTCTAAAATTAAATCAATAGCAGCAGAGGTCTTGGGTCATGGCAGCGCAATATTTCCCGGTGACGCGGGAAGAAAAGAAGTTTTTCATTTTTTCATAGAGAGCTTTCAATTTTTTGGCATGAAAGACAGGGTCTTTGCAGAATTTTTTTATAGAATACAAAACCTAGAGTCAATTATTCCTCAGCTGATTGAAAGTGAAATTTTTTCGCCTAATAAAAGGGATTATTCTTTTAATGATTTTTGCACCCATATAAAGCAAATGAAGCGTTTTTCTTTTTTAAAAGATGAATTACTGCGGCAGTTTTTAGACAATAATGAAACTAGTCCCACTTGGAGTGAAGATGATCAGATAGTGGCTGAAATATTTGGTCTTAATGATTTAGCTAAGATTCATAGTGAGGAATTTGAGTTGCAAACCAATAATGAATTGTTTGGAATTAGTAGGCCAGATGGAGAAATGCGTTTGACTGGATCTGATGGTAAGAAGAGTTTGAAATGTAGAATTTTTAATGTTAAAAACATTTTTTTTGTTTTGGATAAAAAACTAAAAGACAGAGTTTCATTAATGTCAATGACTCAAATATCAGATCGTATTTATTATAAACATTGTCTGGATGTAGTTTTTAAAGATTCTTCCACTCCATATATAGAAGCAGTAAATTATTATTTAACAAGATATGCTTTTCGCTTAGATGTTGTATCTTATTTAAGGCCAATATTGACTTCTGAAGAATGTTTTAATTTTAATCCAGCCCAACGCTGTTATAAGACGCTAGATGAAATGATAAAAAGAAATCCGCAGATGATTCCTACACTGTTGATTCATAGTTTTTTTGAACATGACCCATTTTCTTGTGAATCTCAATATGATGGAAATTATACATTTTTAATTCATTATTACGGGTTAAAAATTTATGAACCTCTTGATTATGGCTTAGAACATATCAATTTTTTAAATATTGCAACTAGACAAATTAAAGGAGATAAATATGAAGATAAAATTAGAATTCACATATCAAACTGTTATGGGGCAGTTCGAGAATTAATTACTCTAAAGGACCGTTATGAAGAATTAGCCAAGACTACTGAAGTTGCAAACTTAGCAAATTCGTTAAGAAGAGAAATTTTGAAGGCGGTAGGAATTGAAAATTTATATCAATTTTATTTGCTAAGTTGTCACACGCAATCTATTGGAGAGAATGCTACAAAAGTTATAGAAAAAATAGATGAAAGCATTCGTCTTAATGGTAAAAAATTATTAATACCTAAAAAGAAGATTGTTGAAACTTTATACATAATGGTAAATACAATTGATAGGGATATTGTATTTAGAAATTTAATGGCTGGAATCAATTTATATTATAGTTCAGAAGTTTTGTTTAATTTTATATGGTATAATTCTAAATTAAAAGTTGAGGAAAAAGGTGGTAAAATATATTTTGATAATTTTGGCGAATTATTACTGAATGATTCTATTCATAAGGATTCAATTTTATTTTTTGGCTTAAATAACTTAACTGCCAACCTTCAAATTATCGAGTCATCCATAAGAAAATTATCCAGATTTATTTTCAGTGGATATGATAAGGCTTATATAAAATGTCTTGATGAAGAAGTGATGAGTATTACCGCTCAAGGTAATTTTGTTAGCCATGTTGCTAGAAATTTTAAATTGGAAGAATTCGTTGTTGATGATGATGAAAAAAAAATATTATTTATTTTAAAATCCATCATTGGTATTGATCCAGATTTTTTTTCTCTTGCAAAAGATGAAGAAGGAAAATTCTTAATTAATATCGATGGCGTTAATTTATCTGATAAAAAGCTTGCTGATGCAATTGTAATACTTAGAGGGGAAGGGATAATCGGCCGAGAAGAGGCTTCAAGTTATTTGGTAAGACAAGATGATTTTTTGTCGAAATTCTGTATCATGAAGCATAAAGATTATTATGTTCCTTTCCAAGCAAGATTTCTTTTTGATTTTGTTGGTATGATTGAAAGCGTTGTGCCGCAAGCGCTTCAAAGGCAAGTAATTAATGATTGGCTTGAATTTAAAGATATAAAATATGCGAATGGTTCCAATGTAGAAGTTGCGAGATTTGTTACCAATACTTTTGATGCTCCTGATTCTATATATAAATTACGAAATTTATATAAGTGTAGGGTGGTTAAAAAGCTGGATGGTAAAATATTGCTATTGAGAGATGATGTTGATGAT
>CALBSF010000048.1 GCA_937927795.1 uncultured Rickettsiales bacterium | reverse complement strand
GCGGTTTCTGATTTTGAATATGAATTTCAAATGTTTGGCATGAATTCAAAACTTGATCCATCAATTAACACGGTGTTTTTGCCTGCCTCAGAAACTAATCACTTTATTGCTTCTCGTTTTGTAAAAGAAGTAGCAAGGCTTGGTGGGGATATTTCAAAATTTGTTCCTCAGAACGTGGCGATGAAATTACAAAATAAGATAAAATGAGAGATGAAATTTGGATATTGTCTGATAATAGAGCTGGCACGGTTTCGCAGGCTATAGGCCTTGCTAAAAAATTAAACTATCCTTATAAAATTATTGATCTTGAATATAGTTTTTTAGCAAAATTTCCTAATTTTATTTTTAGCGATTCTTTAATTAGATTGAGTAAAAAAAATCGCTTAGAATTAAAAAATTATTCTAATTTTCCCAAAATTATTATATCAGCCGGAAGAAGAACGGCGCCAATTGCGCTGGCTTTAAAAAAATTATCATTAAATCAAACAAAAATTATTCAAATTATGAATCCTAATTTGAATTTTAAGAAATTTGATTTTGTAATTTTGCCAAAACATGATGGATTTGATGAAAAAAAATATCCAAATTTAATTACTACAATTGGGGCGTTAAATAAAGTTGATCAAGAGATTATTGAAATTGAAAAAGAAAAATTTTCTCAAGAATTTGCAAATCTAAGTAAAATTAAAATTGCTTTAATGCTTGGCGGGTCTTCAAATAAATCAGAATTTGACAGAAAGTCAGCAAAAAAATTAGCAAAAATTTGTTCAAAAATTGCTAAAAATATGAATGCAATTTTGATTATTTTAAACAGCAGAAGAACCGGCGATGAAATTACAGATATAGTAAAATCAAGTCTTGACTGTGATTTTAAATTTTTCAATTGGAAAGATTGCGCTCAAAATAATCCATATTTAGCAATTCTTGGATTTAGTGATTTTTTTATTGTAACTGGTGATTCAGTTTCAATGATCTGCGAATGCTGTTTTACTGAAAAACCGGTTTATATTTTTGATGAGAAAAATATTTCAACTAAAAAACATCGTATTTTTCATCAAAATCTCATCGCAAAAAATTATGCCAAAAAATTGAAAGCTAATTCAGAAAACCTAGAAATTTTTTATCCCCAAAAATTAGAGGAAACAAAAAGAGTTGCTAAACTAATTAATGATAAATTTTAGTTGCGAAAGATTTTCTAATTTTTACTATAAGAGCAATATAATTAATTGTTTGATATAATCAGATCTTGGCGAATAAATCATTTACACAAATTTATAAAAAACTCTTGCTTAGAGCCGCCATTTTGCTTGCTTTTTTTACTTTTTCTTGCTCAGATTCAGGCTGTATTGATGCCGATGATTTTGGAGAATTTGAGACAGAAACCCTAGAAGTTAAAGCAAATGTTGCAGATGATAGTTGTTTTTATGACCCAACAAAGCCTGTTGATAGCATAGACCAAGGTTCAAGCGTAAAAGCTTGCTTAACCAATGGCAACAAATCAGTGGTTGACGCCAATGATCATGAATATTCAAGCTCCACTAATAATGGTTGCGTCGGTTTGCAACAATATGGTAATAATATTGTACAAATTTGCGCTTATGATTGCGCCTCTAGATGCAGCTTTGCTCCAACCAATGCCGACGGAAGCGCTGTTCAATCTGAACCCGGCTGGACATCAACTCATAAAAGAGCAACCAACAGAAATTATGGCGTATCTATTAGACCAGACTCACAGGTTATGGTGCGCGCTGTTGGCAATATTTCCTTAGGCGATACTGCGGTTTATGACGACATTTACGTTGCTGCTAAAAATATAATGCCTGATGCAAGTAAGCTTAGCAGCTGGGATGATAAGGTATATTTTAATGTTAGAAAAGGTAATGGCTTAAATATACAATTTAATGGCAAATGGTCTGAAAATATTTCTGCTACAACCGTTGCTTACAAAGGAACTTTTAGCGATGACATTTCTGCTCTTTCTACATTTAATGCCGCAAAAAGATTGGTTGGATATTTAATTCCAAACCCTCCTGGATTTTCCTATAAAAAAGAATCAACTTACGAAAATAGTTTTAAAGGCTCTCTGCCACTTCCCGACGCAAGAGTTTGGAAATGCAGCTATTCTAACGCGGAATCTGGGGAAGACTCTAGGCAATCAACATGCATCAATGAATCTTGCGATAAAAATCCTTATTCAAATTTAGGCTACACTAGCGCCAATTGTCAACAAACTCATGATAATTTTCCCATTAGCTCAGCTGATGATAGTTTAAGAGAAAATTATTTAGGGTATTTTGGTGGCATGATTAGATGGAATAATGATGGTCTTTCTGGTTTTGAAGATGATCCATTTGCAGGAATATCGTGCTCTCCAACTTGCAGTGATATTTCATCTAGCTTAAGCGACAGGGGTAAATTCATAGGTCAAGATATTGCAACAGAAACTGAAATTTATACCAATCTTGCAGAATCAGTGAATTCTTACAAAGTTTCATTTAAATCCTTTAATAATGCTTGCAGCAACGTTCCTTTGATCGTTTATATTAAAAAGAATTCAGATGTTCTTTATAAATTTGAAACTGGCGCGCCCTTAGGAAATAGCATACCAACCTTTAATTCGGTAACAGTTACCAACTCATCTTGGAGTCAAAAATATATTTCTTTAGAACCAGGGCAAACTATCTCGGTAAAATCACCAACCAATGGCAGCTGTGGCAATTATATTTTAATGAGATTAGATAAATTTCATGATATAAAAATTAAAAAATCTGGTTTTGTTAGCTTTAAAACACTTAATAATAGCACTGCAAATGGCTGTATCATCAAAGCAAGAATCATAAATAAATGTAATAGCGCCACAGATACAAATTGCGGAAGTCATGTTGGGGTTGACAACTCTTATACCGCCGACTTCTATGAATATGATAATTTTGAATCCACCATATCGGGCGCTGATTTAGGAGATCCTCTAGCTAATTTAGCAGTTTCATCTAACTCTTGGTCAAATAGAGTATTTGTAAGAAAAAATCAGGTAATTCGTTTTGCTCCTGAAAGTTGGAACACACCAGGATCAAGCACTAGAGAATGTGGAATTGGAATGGCTATGAAAATCGAGCCTCGTCCAGCGGTTTTATGCAAAGGTGTTGGCAGTGAATTAGTGGTTAACCCAGCATGTCTTCGTGATTTTACTGGCAGCAACGGCGCTGCAAAGGGTTGCAAAGAAACCAAAGAAAGCTGTTTGGATAAAAACTGTAAATTTAATGATGGTGGAACTGACGTTAGCTGTTATTGTCCAGATAGTTCTTGTAGAGCAGCTTTCGACTCAAAAACCTGTCCGATGAATTCCTCTCCAACTATTCCAAGCGGAGCAACACAAAAAAATTGCCCGAGTTTTACTAATGCGCAGTTAGTTGCCAATTTTACTACAACCACTGAAAGAACATGCCCTCAAAATACAACTTATTTGAAGAATTGCCCAGCTAATGCAACTACCGAGACTATCTGTCCTGATTTATTAAGAGATGGACAAAGAGTTATGGACACACCAGCTGTTAATGAGGCAGCCTGCTCTGCTTGTAGCAAAAAACTAATTAGCCAAGCTAATTTGCAAGACAAACTTTTATTACCCGGCGTCGATCTTTGTTATGATTTAGAAAATTATCATGGCAAAGCTTCTAATATTACAGGCAGCCTTGACTTAAATAGCAGCGCTAATGCCAACAAAATCAAGGGACTTACTAAATTACGTCCGTTCAAAGCTGATGGCAATGGCGATTACGGAAATTTCGAAGAATTTTCTGATTCAGGAAAAACAACTGATCCAAATCATGGAAGTTTTGATTATAAATTAATTAATTCTAAGCAGTCACTAACTCCATCTGCATCAGGAAGATTATTATTTTTTATTGCCGATGGTTCTGATTTTAGAACCTTAGAAAATGAATATTCCAACAATAGTGATCTTGGAACTGGTTACGATAAAACCAACGGCATGGAAATTAAGACAACTGGATTGTTGGAATTTCAAAATGGACAATGGCTACAGGCTAGGCTTTGCCAGGCAACATCTGCTGATAGCGACGGTAATTGCAGAGTATCAAACATTACCGCACTAGAAAATCAACCATCTATAATTGACATCACCAAAACTTCTACATTTAACCTAGTTCCAAACTTAGGCTCTTCTAATTATGCATTTGATGATTATGGAACTCTCAATAGAGCAACTGACGTGGGGGTGGCTGGAGATTGCTCAAAAGAAAGCAAAACCTCAATTAGAACTATTAAGGACTCTGCCTTTTATTGTCACACTAGCGGTTTTTCTAATGGCGTTGTTGATGATGCACAGGTTGCAAAACTACGACTTTCTTTTAAAGTTTTTGATCCAGAAATTGCAAATTGCGTAAAGAAAACTGCCGTACCTACTTCAGTTGCTAGTGAATCTTGTACCAATCCTTCTGCGCCACTTGCAGCTGGAGCCGTCTATTGCAATGGAGTAAAAAGAGAAAATGCCAACTATAATAGCAATACCCCTGGAAATACCGGCGCGCTTTGCCAAACTCTCGATATTTCAAATTGCGCTGCTCAATATATATGTTCTGATCTTTATTCCAATAATTCTGGAAAATATAATGTTAGCATAAAAGTAAAAACTCCGGCTTCTGCAAAAGTTTCTGGAATTATCGCTGACGTAGTAAATCCAGTAGTAACAGTAATGGACGGCACTTATGATGCAGAAAAAGGAAAAAGAGTCGGTGGTCAAGCAGAAAGAATGTATAAAGCTTTAATTGGTGATTCTAGATATAAAGCAATTTTGACGATGTCCTTAGTACTAATGTTTAGCTTTTATGGCTTTACTTATCTAATTGGAATTAGCGAATTAAACCACGCTGAGTTGGTTGGAAAAATAATGAAAATAGGTTTAATTTATTTCTTCACTAGTGAATTTGGCTGGGAATGGTTTAACAATATAGTGGTCTCTTTCTTTAAAGATG
>CALBSF010000047.1 GCA_937927795.1 uncultured Rickettsiales bacterium | reverse complement strand
AATTTAATTTTTTGAGGTATCAAATGACAAAAGAAACTACAGATAACAGCTTCGAAAATGATGTAATAAAATCACAATTGCCAGTTTTGGTTGATTTTTGGGCTCCTTGGTGCGGACCTTGCAGACAATTATCGCCATTGGTTGATGAATTAGCTAAAGAGCTTGAAGGAACTGTTGCAGTTTTTAAATGCAATGTTGATGATAATCCTGAAACACCTTCTAAATATGCGGTTCGCGGCATTCCAGCTTTAATGATTTTTAAAAATGGAAAATTAGTTGATAGTAAAGTTGGCTCACTGCCAAAATCAGCCTTATTTGATTGGGTTAAAGGCAATATTTAATAATGTTTTCAAATAAAACAGAAGTTTTAAAAAAAGCGCAAAATAATTTTTTAAACTTCAATTCTTTGACGATTAAAATCGGCATTGAGTTGGAGTTTTTTTTATTGCAAGGCCTATTAGCTATTGAAAATCAAGATATTGTAAAAAATTTTATTACTGATTTAAAAAGTGAATTATTAAGAAATTTTTCTTTAATTTATGAAGTTGAAAAAGAGCAGGGTGTTTCACAAATTGAAATTAAAACAAAATTTACTAATGATTTATTTGAGCTTGCCAATCAAATTGATGAGATAAAAAAATTTATTAAAAACTTTGCTCAAAACAAAGATTTAAATGCTTCTTTTGCGGCTCAACCATTTATTGATGATTGTGGAAATGCGCTGCAATTTAATATTTCTCTTCATGATGAAAATAATTTTTTTGCAGAAAAATATTTAAATAATATGATTGCAGCTTTGCTTGAAAAAACTCATGAGATGTTGATTTTTCTTGCTCCAAATAAGGAAGATCATTTAAGATTTTGTCCAAAAATTAATCAAAATTTATTTAAAAAAGGTAAATTTACCGCTCCAATAAATTTAAGTTTTGGATTTAATAATCGAACTTGTGCGATTAGAATCATGCCTTCAAATGAAGATAAAAATAACAAAAGATTGGAATATAGAGTTGCAGCAGCTGATGCTGATATTTTTTTATCAATGGCGGTAATTTTAGATGCAATTTCTTATGGTTTAAAAAATGATTTAAATCTAGAAAAATCAGTAAAGATATAGTTGGATTTTTGTGTGATTATTTAAATTTAACTAATAAACTTGAGGGGTGTATAAAAAAGTAAGACTAAAAATAGAAGATTAATGTCCTAATTCAATTAAACAAAAAATGATTGTTAAG
>CALBSF010000046.1 GCA_937927795.1 uncultured Rickettsiales bacterium | reverse complement strand
GCCAACATCGTTAGTTTCTGAAGCTTTGCAAGAAATGGCGAGAACTTCTGGTTACGCTGCGCCAGCTTCTGGTGATGCCACGCCGCAACCTTCATATTCAGATGCAGCTAAAGAAACAACAGCTGATCTTATGATGCAAGGTGGCTCTAGTTTAGATTATGGTGTTTTGGAAGCTAAAAGCCAAGTAAGGCCTGTATTTGAGCCAGCTTCGACTGTTTTAACTAAGGCTGATATTGTAAAATCAGATTTATTAACATCTTTTGGTGAAGGTGATGAGGTTGTTGGTGATGAAGATATTGATTTAGAATTTGTTGATGAGACAATTGAGTCTGATTATCATTTAGATACAGAAAGTGGAGTTGTAAGATATTTAGCACAACCTGAACAAACATTATCGCAATGGCTTGCCCAAAATGCTTATGTAGCTTTACTTTTTACTACCGCTATAGCTCATCCTAAACCTGAGGTTAGAAGAATTGCGATGGCTGGGATTGGAGCTAGGGCTTTAACATCTGCTGATGCCGTTATGGTTGGGGATGTCGATTATCCTACTACTGTTTATTGTGGTCCTGGTATTGATTTGTGTAAAGATCCTTCTTTAAGTAAGTTTGGTGTAAGTGCAATTGATGTTAATGCTAATGTCAATGCTTTAAAAGTTATAAGGCTTATTTTAAATGCTCATGGCATAGGAGGGCTTGTGTATGTGAAAGAAGGAATGGATATAATACTACCGCTTAAATTTACCAACTTATATTTCCCCAATCTAGAAATATTGCATGCTCTCTCTTGTCAGGCTGGAAAGCTTGATTATAAATATGGAAGTGAATTAAAAAAAGGTCAAATTGCTTTTGTTCATGCTGGTCATGAGGTTATGAAGGCCGTTATAATGGAACAAACATTATCAAACCTAATTTTACCAGAACCAAAACAATTTTTATTCTTAAATCCAATTAGCATTATTCACAAAACAAAATCAGGAACTGTTACTTTAGCCAAAATAAAGCAATTACCTATTGAAGAAATTCAAAGGGTAGTTAATGAGAAAGAGGGTCTTTTTCAATCTCTTAAAAGAAAAGCTTCGCAACTTCTTTCTTCTGCGCCAGATGTGGGGGGCAAAATTGCAGGTGGTAAAGTGTTGTCTGAAAGTCAAGAAGATAAGATAACAAGATTATATGATATTATCACTGACTATACCAAAACAAATAAAGATAAAATTATGGAGCTTTTTGCTTCTGCAGAAAAAAAACACAAAGATATAATTGAGTTTGAATTATCAAGATTAGGTTATAAGGAATTTGAAAAAGATATATCTTTACAAGAAAAAATAGATTTTATTTGTAGTGTTTTGCCAAGCTTAGCAGCGCAAGAAAATAATATTCAAATTATAGAATTCCTGACTGAAATTATTTCGCCAGAAAAGTTGACTATTTCAATTGCACCTGCGCTTTTTATTGCAGCACAAGATGGTCGCATGGAAATTGTTAAACTTATCATTGGTATGATTGACAAGCTTTCAGCAGAAGATCGATTAAAGGTTTTAAATCAGGCGAC
>CALBSF010000045.1 GCA_937927795.1 uncultured Rickettsiales bacterium | reverse complement strand
AAAAAGATGAAATTGCAGATTCAGTAATGGAAGAATTGGCGCAAATGATGAATGATTTTGGATATTCAATAGTAAAAACTTTGGTAACTGATATTGATCCAGATGCAAAAGTTAAAGCGGCAATGAATGAAATAAATGCAGCACAAAGAATGCGTATTGCGGCAAATGAAAAAGGTGAAGCTGAAAGAATTTTAAAAGTTAAATCAGCGCAAGGCGATGCGGAAAGTAAAGCTTTGGAAGGTAAAGGTATCGCAGATCAAAGAAAAGCAATCATTGATGGACTTCGTGACTCAATAGGTGGTTTCCAGCAAGCAATTCCTGGAAGCAGTTCTCAAGAGATAATGAACGTGGTTTTAATGACCCAATATTTTGATATGGTGAAAGAAGTTGGCGCAACTTCTAAAACTAATACAATTTTATTGCCTCATTCTCCAGGGGCTGTCAATGATTTATCTGTTCAAATTAGAGATGCAGTTATTGCGGCAAATCAGGTTTCATTTGGTAAAAACGGGGAGTTCTAATTTACTTACGTTTGTTTGACATGGATTGCCGCGCTTCGCCCGCAATGACCAATTTTGATACTAATGTCATAGCTTTGTCATTGTAAGCGAAGCGCGGCATCCACGCAATACTATTTATAATTACAATGATTTATTCTAAGACATATAAAATTATTGTAACTTTTTTACTGGCTCTAGTTTTGGTAACGAGCTCGTGCGCTGGCGATAAAAAACAAAATGCTTTAATTAATTTAGAAAAGCTGCTCACCTTTGATGTTTCTTGGCAGAAAGCCATTGATCAAAATATTTTACAACATTCCAAAGGTGAAGATTTCAATACTAAAGAGTTGATTGATATTGATTTATATGACCTAGTTAAGCCATTGACGCAGAATAATTTAAAACAATTAACCAGATTTGTTGCTAAAAATAATACTAATATCAATGATTTAGTCGGGGTGGCTTTGGAAGATTTTGTACAAGGCGCTGGAGAATTTAATATTGAAAATTTTGTTAATTCAAAAGAGTTTAGAAAATTTTTGCCAGGAGGAATTTTAGGTGAAAAAGATATTAGAAATTATTTGGGTTTTTTAATTGGCGTTTCTAAAGGTAAAATTAGTCCGAACCTTTTAGTTGTAATGTATTACACTTATGGTCAAACCAGTCAATTGCCAGAAGAATGGTCAAATCTTTTTGATAAATTTGCTATTTTATGTAAAGAAAGTGATATAGCTCATATTGCGCCTTTATCTGTAAAAACAAAAGAACAGAATTTGTTTTTACAAACTATGAATTTATCTTTAAGTCAAAATCCTAAAGCTTTTGCGCAGACGCTAGATATTATTACAAAAAGTGGTGCTTTAAAAAATGCCCAAGGTTTAAAATATTTAATTGATGATAAAAATGAATCTGTTTTGTTTTTTAGCAAGCTGGATGTTTCTAAGCCTTTAGTTGCCTATTATCCTTTTGCTGGAGTTGTTGTGATGGGAAATACTACTACCAGTTTAATAAAAGTAGAAAAGGTTGAATTAAAGCCTATTTATCAGGTTGTAAAAAATAGGCTAATAAAAAAAGATCAGTAACGAATCATTTAAAATTAAGTCTTAACTTCTATAATCCTTATTAATCTTAATATATTCCTCATTCAAATCGCAAGTCCACACAGTTGCTGATTTATTTAAGTCAAAATTTTCAATTCCCAAATCAACAAAAATTTTCACATTAGAATTTTTCAAATATTCGTGAACCAATTTTTCAACATAATCAGGATGTTTCATCCCATTTTTGGTTAATTGATATTCGCCAATTTTAACGGTAATTTTTTCTGGACTGGTTTGGTCGCAAGATTTTCCAACCGCCATTACGATCCTTCCCCAATTTGGATCGCAGCCCGCAATTGCAGTTTTTACTAGCGGAGAATTAGCAATTGCAAAAGCAACAGTTTTGGCTTGATTTTTACTGCTTGCGCCAGCAACTTCAATTTCGATTAGCTTTTGCGCGCCTTCGCCGTCAATTACAATCATTTTTGCAAGCTCTAAACAAAGCTCTTCTAAAGTTTTAGTAAAATTTTCTAAATTTGCATTTTCATTATTTTTTGCATCACCAGTTGCAAAAATTAAAAGACTGTCATTGGTTGATTGATCTGAATCAACGGTTATTGAATTAAAACTTTTTTCAGTAGCATTTTTTAGAATTTGTGAAAGTTTTTCTGATTCGATATTTGCATCAGTAAAAATATAAGCAAGCATCGTTGCCATGTTTGGCGCAATCATTCCCGAGCCTTTTGCAAAGCCAATAATTGAAATTTCCTTATCATCAATTTTGCAAATTTTTTTAACTAATTTTGGTTTTAGATCAGTGGTCATTATAGCCTTTGAAGCCTTACTCCATCTATCTTCATCATTAATTGGATTTTTAACTAAATTGGGAATCGCATTAACAATTAAATCAACTTTTAAAATTTCACCAATTACTCCGGTTGAAGAAATAAAAATTTCATTTTCGGGGCAAGATCGGAAGAGCGTCGTGTAGGGAAAGAGTGTCTTCGCCTGTGTAGATC
>CALBSF010000044.1 GCA_937927795.1 uncultured Rickettsiales bacterium | reverse complement strand
CCAACATTAGCAGTATCGGGATCAAAAAATACATTCTTAAATGAAGGAAAAACGTATTGGTGTAAAAAATCGCTTAATGCTTTAGTCCCAATACCCTTACCGGTAAATTCTACTTCGCCAATATAACAATCAAGGCCAGCACAAGAGATAGGTAATTCCGAAATGTCATCGCCTTGTTCACGCGGAAAGTCATGAACATTATAATATTGGATATAGCCGATTGGTATTTCCTCAAAAAAAATGGTAAAAGCCCACATACGCTTTTTAATTATTTTTTCCTTACCCTGAAGTTTTTTATATCCCTTAATATAATGACCGTATTTCTCCTCAATCAACTTCATTGTCCATTTGACATCCTGATCCCACCATGCCTTTACATGAGGAATCTCTAGCCATTTTAGCAACAAATCCAGATGGGATTTACTCAATCGCTTGAAGGTAATATTGCTCATCTTGATTACAAAAACTAGATTTAAGAAGGGATAATCAATTTAAATTAATATTATATCTAGATAATATCTCTCTCAATTCATTTTTTATAATTTCTAGCCCCTTCTCTGTCGATGATTCACACCTGGCAATAATAGCCGGACCAGTATTTGAAGCCCTAAGCAACCACCAACCATGCTTAGTGGTAACACGTAAACCATCTATATCGACAAAATCAATATTGCGATCTTTAATTAATTCTTTAATACTCTCAATTATTTTAAATTTTATTGCATCATTAACAGCTAATTTTATTTCTGCAGTATTATATACTTTTGGCAATTTCTCTATCATATCATCTATTGATTCCAAGGAATTTGACATAATATCTATTAACCTGACCGCTGCATATAAACCGTCATCATATCCATAATATTCATCAGCAAAGAATATATGCCCGCTCATTTCCCCGGCTAGCTTTGCACCAGACTCTTTTATTTTAGCTTTAATAAATGAATGCCCTGTTTTCCACATTAGTGGAATACCGCCAATTTCCTTGACATAATCAAATATAACCCCGCTTGCTTTAATATCCGCGATTATTTTTGCCCCGGGCGATTTTGATATTACGTCTTTTGCATATAAACAAAGGAGCTGATCACCAGGAACAAAGACTCCTTTCTTAGTAATAATTCCTATTCTATCAGCATCTCCATCAAAACCGATACCAACATCACAATTATTCTCCAAAACATAATTTTTTAATTGACTTAAATTCTCAGGAATAGTTGGATCTGGATCATGGGCAGGAAAATTTCCGTCAATTTTCTCGTTGATAGTAAAGGTTTGGCAAGGTAATTTTCTACACAGAATTGAAACTAGCTCCCCGGCTGCTCCATTTGCCGGATCGAAAGCTATTTTTAAATTTTCACTAAATTTTCTATTTAATAATATTCTATCTATATATTGTTCTTTAAGATCAATATCTTCTTGGGCATCATTAACTTTTATTCCAATATTAGGCTCGTTAAATTCTTCTATCTTTTTTCTTAATTCCTGAATCATTAAACCAAAGAAAGGAGCATTATTTCTTACCATTTTAAAACCGTTATCCTCCTTTGGGTTATGAGAGCCGGTAACCATAACGCTACCGGAAGCAGAAAAAGTTTTATCTGCAAAATATAAAGTAGGAGTGGCCACTAAACCTATATATTTAACCTTTGCGCCAGCTGCTTTTATTCCTTGTAACAAAGCATTACAAAGTTCTTCAGAACTAAGGCGGCCATCTCTGCCTACGCAAATAAGATTTGATTCTGCTTCATGCTGTGCTAATAAAACAATTCGCGCAAAACAAAAACCAATCTTATATGCTAGCTCAGGAGAGAGGTCATTATTGCTGCCTCTAATATCGTATGCTCTAAATATTGCTGGATTAATCATATATTTTTCTTTAAGTTTGATTTTAGTTAATTATGAAACTTTAGTTTGTCAAATAAAAGAAGAGCAAAATCAATTCATTGCGATGCGAGAATTTATGCAGATTCTCGGCATTTTAACCATCTCAGTTCTTCCTTCAATTATTTCTAATAAATTAGATATTTCTTACGATGAATCGCTTAGTTATTTGTGGATTTTTATTTTACCGGTTTTTGCATTTTCTTTATTTTTACTTAATTTAGGCTTTCAAAATAATCCAGATTCAATATCTCAAAAACAAGAATTTCCTAAAAATTTCAAATTTTGGAAGCTTTCCTCAATTTATCTGCTTAATTCCATTGCGGTTGCAATTCCTGCGGTTACAATCAGATTTTACGTTGATGAATATTTAAAAGTTCCAAGTTTAAATGGTGGTTTTTTAGGATTATATTTTTTATCAGCCGCATTTTCAGTTTTTATTTGGGCAAAAATAATTAATAAATTTGGGCAAGAAAAATCTTGGATAGCTTCTATTTTAATGAGCGTAGCAATTTTTATTTTTGCTATTTTTATTTCTAGTGAAAATTATCAATTATTTTACCTAGTTTGTTTTTTATCTGGTTTTGCTGTGGGCTGCGATTTAACCGCTCCACAATTGATTTTAATCAAAATTATCAAAGACAATCCAAATAAAACAATTCATTTTGCAATTTTTGGCTTTATTACTAAGCTATCACTTGCAATTGCAACTCTCATTAGTTTAACCGCAATTTCTAGCAATGTTGACGGCTTAAATTATCAAGCAATTCCAATAGTATATGCGGGAATTCCCTGTATACTAAAAATAATTACCGCATTTTGTTTAAAAAAATTATGAAAAAAATCTTAACTTTAATTTTTACTATGTCCTTATTTTCATGCTCTATTTCTAATCCAAAAATTTATGAGGCAAATTCGCCTAAATTTGATATAAAAAAATATTTTAACGGCAAGCTAGAAGCTTACGGTGTTGTAAAGGATTGGAAGGGTAAAATCACCAGAAGATTTTATGTTACCATGACTGGAAAATGGCAAGGAAATGAAGGAATTTTAGAAGAATCTTTCACCTTTGATGACGGCGAAAAACAAGGTCGCACTTGGCAGCTTAGCGTTAGCGATGAAAATAATTTTACTGGCAAAGCTGGCGATGTGGTTGGCAGTGCAAAAGGTTTGCAATATGGCAACGCAGTTAGAATGGATTATGTCTTAAGAACCCCAGTTGGCAAAAAAACTTATGATTTAACTATCGAAGACTGGCTTTATTTAATTGATGAAAAACATTTGATTAATGAATCGAAAATTAAAAAATTTGGTTTAACAGTTGGTTATTTAACCATTGGATTTAATAAACTATAATAAACTTTACTAACTGCGTTTAACCACAACCAGCGTTTAACCACAACTAAAAACCACATGAAAAATAAGTTAGCAATTTTTGAAAAATTTAAAGTTAGGAAGCATTTTGATGAAGAAAAACAAAAATGGTTTTTCTCGGTAATTGATATTGTTGCCGCTTTGACAAATCAAGATGATTATGGTCTTGCAAGAAATTATTGGAAGGTTTTAAAACATCGCTTAAGCCAAGAGGGTAGTGAAGTGGTTACGAATTGTAACCAGTTGAAAATGATTGCCGAAGATAAGAAAATGAGACTTACCGATGTTGCAGACACCCAAACAGTTTTTCGTTTAATCCAATCAATTCCAAGTCCAAAAGCCGAACCAATTAAAATGTGGCTGGCTAAAGTTGGCAATGAAAGAATTAATGAAATTGGAGATCCAGAGCAATCACTAGACAGAGCAAGGCAAAACTGGCAAAAACAAGGGCGCAGCGAAAAATGGATTCAACAAAGAATGATGGGTCAGGAAACCAGAAATAAATTAACTGATTACTGGAAAGATTCTAATGTTAAAGAAGGGGATGAATTTGCAATTTTAACTAACATTATTCACCAAGAATGGACTGGTTTAAAAGTTAATGACCATAAAAAATTAAAAAATTTAAAAAGTCAAAATTTGAGAGATCATATGAGCGAAGCAGAATTAATTTTTACTGCTTTAGCTGAACTTTCTACTCGTCAAATTGCTGAAAATTTAAAGGCGCATGGCTTTGAAGAAAATAAAATTCCCGCCAAAAAAGGTGGTAAAATTGCTCTTAATGCAAGGCTTGAGCTTGAAGGAAAAACAGGTAAGAAAATCGTTGATGATAGTAATTTTTTGCCTTTAAAAAATTACAAGAAAAATAAAAAGTTGGCAAGTTAAATGATAATTGGTTTATGAAAAATATTTTAATAATTGGCGCAAGTCATGGAATTGGTGCGGCGCTGGCGCAAGAATTTGCTAAAGAAAAAAATAATTTATTCTTAGCGGCGCGTGATTTTGAGGCTTTGGTAGCTTTAAAAACTCAGCTTCAAACCAATGTTGAAGTTTTTGCTTTGGACGCGGTTGATGAAAAAAATGTTAGAGAGGTTTTAGGAAAAATTTCTCAAATCGATCTTTTTATTTATTGTGCTGGAACCTATAAACCAATGCCTGTAACTGATATTGATTTAAGCGAGGCGAAAAAAATAATTGATGTAAATTTTGTTGGCGCCATTAATTGTCTTGATGTGGTGATTAAAAAAATGTTGGCGCAAAAATCTGGTCATATTGCTTTAGTGGCCAGTGTTGCAGGCTATATTGGACTTCCAAAATCATTTGCTTATGGCGCATCAAAAGCGGCTTTGATTAATTTATCTGAAACTCTTTACGCTGAATTATCGCAATTTGGAATTGATGTTTCTGTTATAAATCCTGGTTTTGTAAAAACTCGTCTTACTGATTTAAATGATTTTAAAATGCCAGCGATCATTACGCCGCAAGAGGCAGCAGTGATAATTATAAAAGATTTAAAAGCTAAAAAATTTGAAATTCATTTTCCAAAAAAATTTACTATTTGGTTAAAATTATTAAAAATTTTACCTTATAAAATTATACTTTTTTTTACTAAAAAAATCGCAAAAAGAAATTAATGAAAATAGCTATAATAGGCTCTGGAATCTCTGGAATGGCCGCCGCATGGCTTTTAAATAAAGACCATGAAATCGATCTTTATGAAAAAAATAATTATATTGGTGGCCACAGTAATACTGCGGTAATAAGTTATAATGATAAAGAAATTGCTGTTGATACGGGTTTTATAGTTTTTAATCACCAAACTTATCCAAATTTAAAAGCTCTTTTTGAATTGCTTGGCGTTGTAACTAAGCCAAGCAACATGTCTTTTGCTGCCTCAATTGATGATGGTAAAATTGAATATTCAGGTCAAAATTTAGCGAGTGTTTTTTGTCAAAAGAAAAATATTTTTAATTGGCAATTTTTATTAATGCTTAAAGATATTTTAAAATTTAATAAAAGAGCAATTAAAATTATGGAAAGCTCGCAAAACCCTACGCTAGAGCAGTTTTGCGATGATTTAAAAATGGGCAATTATTTTAGAAAATTTTATTTGCTTCCCATGGCCGGCGCAATATGGAGTTGTCCGCTGGAAGTTATACAAAATTATCCCGCAAAAAGTTTGATTAGATTTTTTATAAATCACGGTCTTTTATCTGTCACTAATCAGCCACAGTGGTATACAGTTGAAGGTGGCAGCAAGGAATATGTAAAGTTATTATGTAAAGATTTTAAAGATAGAATTTTTCTTAATTCAAAAATTGAAAAAATAAAAAAATTACCTGATGGAAAAATTGAAGTTGCAGGAAAAATTTATGATAAAGTTGTGCTTGCCTGCCACTCAGATCAAGCCTTAGAAATGATTGATGATTTTAATGATGAGGCAAAAAATTTACTTAAAAAAATTCAATATCAAAAAAATATTGCCTTTCTTCATAGTGATGAAAATTTAATGCCAAAAAACAAAAAAGCTTGGGCAAGTTGGAATTATTTAAAAAGCTGTAAAGATAAGCAAAATCAAGGCTTGATACTTACTTATTGGATGAATTTATTACAAGGAATCGATAAAAATTATCCGCTTTTTGTAACTTTAAATGCCGGTCATAAAATTGATCCTAAAAAAATATTCGCTAAATTTGAATACGAACATCCAATTTTTGATTTACAGGCTGTAGAAGCGCAGCAAGAATTTGATAAAATTCAAGGCTTAGAAAATTTATATTTTTGCGGCGCTTACTTGCGCTACGGATTTCACGAAGATGGTCTTTTATCGGCAATTGAAGTGGCAAAAAGACTCGGTGTAAACCAGCCTTGGTAACCCAGAACTTATCCCTAAATAATTTTATGGCAAGCCAAAGGGGTGTCTGATGATAAGAAGGTCAAGGGTTTGATGGGGGTGATTAAGTAAAAATAAAAGGATATTTAAATATATTATTTGTATTACAAAATTATATGTTTATAATGCAAATATATTACAAATTAATATTTTATGAGCGACACATTAATTCAAATTAGAATTGACGATAAATTAAAAAAACATTCCGAAGCTGTTTTAATGGCTATGGGCCTTAAGATTACTGATGCTGTTAGAATGTTTTTGCAACAAACAGTCAACGATCAAGCCTTACCTTTCTGGCCCTCTGTAGGAAACAATCCCAATAAAAAAACCATAAAATCTTTCAATGAAGTTAAAAAAGGAGACTACCTTGATTCTTCGTTAAAAGATTTTAAAAAATCTTTAAAAATTTAATGATCAAAATAATCAGGCAGGCTAATAGCTTTAAAGCTGATTTAAAAAGAATCACCAAGCGCCATAAAAAATTAGAGAAATTATACTTAATAGTTGAGAAATTAGCTTGCGATATAGATCTTGATGCAAAAAATCATCCCCACAAATTAAGTGGAAATTATTCCAATAAATGGGAATGTCATATTGAGCCAGATTGGTTGTTGATTTATGAAGTAACTGACGAGATGGTTATTTTATATCGAACTGGAAGTCATGCGGATTTATTTTAAGAGCAAAAGCAGGACGGGTTTTGTAAACCCGTCCTAGCGTTCATTTCAAAACTAATTAAAAACTTGGATAATCAGTATAACCTTTTTCTCCCCCGCCATAGAAAGTTGCGCGGTCATATTTATTTAGCTCTTTTCCCTCCTTAACTCTTGCAACTAAATCTGGATTAGCGATATAAATGCGACCAAAGGCGACTGCATCAGTAATTCCTGATTCTATTGCTTGCTTGGCACTTTGTGGATTATAGCCGCCAGCGGAAATTAAAATTCCATTAAATAATTTTCTAAATAATTTTGCAGTTTCAATTGCTGCCTCATCTATTTTATCATCACCGCCAGCGCTTGTGGCTCTTGGTTCAATTAGATGAACATAAGCAATTTTTCTTTTTTCTAATTCTTGTAAAACATAAGTAAATAATGCAATTGGATTAGAATCTTTCATGTCGTTAAATGTTCCATAAGGTGAAAGACGAACCCCAACTTTTCCCGCGCCCCAAACTGAAATTGCTGCGTCAACAACTTCTAAAAGTAATCTTGCGCGGTTTTCAATTGAGCCGCCGTAATTGTCAGTTCTAGCATTTGAGCCATCTTGTAAAAATTGATCTAATAAATATCCATTAGCGCCATGAACTTCAACGCCGTCAAATTCTGCTTCTTTGGCATTTTTTGTTCCTTGTTTAAATTGCTCAATAATTCCAGCAATCTCTGAATTTTCTAAAGCGCGCGGCGTTTCAAAAGCAACTTGTTTCCATGAGGCAGAGTAGGTTCCTCCGCTTGGCTTTATAGCTGAAGGCGCAACTGGTAATTCATTATTTTCTTGATGAGATCGATCAGAAATTCTTCCTACATGCCATAATTGTAAAAATATTTTTCCATTATTTTCATGAACTGCTTTGGTTACTAATTTCCAACCCTCAACTTGCTTAGCACTATAAATTCCTGGAGTTGCTGGATATCCTTGTCCTTGCCTAGAAACCTGTGAAGCTTCAGAAATAATCAAACCAGCAGATGCACGCTGCGCATAATATTCGGCATTTAATGCATTTGGCACATTGCCTGGCTGGGTGCTGCGCATACGCGTTAGCGGCGCCATAATCACGCGGTTACTCAAGCTTAAATCACCAATTTTTAGGCTGT
>CALBSF010000043.1 GCA_937927795.1 uncultured Rickettsiales bacterium | reverse complement strand
TTTTCAAGCAGATCTTGTATTGATTCATATCTTGAGCTTAACCTTCCTTTTGATAGCTCTAGAATATCTCTTGGTTCCAATTTAACGATATCTTTGCTATTTTCAATCATAGCAATTGCAGCTTCATCATCTGTAATGCTTGTGATGAATTTTTTCAATGATTCTATATCATCTTTTTGAGGTTCTGAGTCGCGTTGGAATGCACGAATGATCTCTTTAAGCATAATCACCATCATCATTTCATTAGGAAATAGCGCTTTGTGCAATTCAAAGATTTTTCTATAAGATAAGTTTGTTGTAATCACTTCTGCTTGCTCAAAAAACATCTCATCATTTGCGGAGGAGTATGGGTCAATTATTCCAAGCTTAAATAAGTTTAATAAGAGATCATATTTTTCATTTTCATTTGTACATTTTTCTTTAATCCATAAATTGACGAGGCGGCATTTAACTACGTTATTAGGTATTTGTTTTAAAAGATCCTTAAATTTAGTTTCATCAATGCTTTTACAAGTATTATTTTTTTCATAAAAAGCTTCTGTTACTACTTTGCATTCATACCAAAATTCATGAAATTCATTAGAAGATAAAAATATTCCAGGAAACCCATTAATGATATCTACAAAACCATCTAAGGACAATTCATTTCCTTCTTTTTTCATCCATCCGTGAACAGCTTTCAAGAGGGTAGTTTTATTGTTAATTATTTTAGTTTCTGGTGATATAAAGAGATGTTGAAACTCGCCCCAAGTAAGATTAGCTATTGCTTCTTTAATTGAGTATAAATTTTTATCAAATAATTTATCTATCCGATCCACAAAAAATGGTTTACAAGCTGTTATAGTGTGACAAATTGTTTCTAAATCAACATTTGATTCTTGACATTTTAGCATATAATTTATCGTGCTATCCAAGATAGTGTCTTCTGCGGAAGTGTTTAATATATGACATTGAGATATTCTTTCTTTGGCTGCTTCTAGAGTTCCGGTACTATATATAACATATATAACATTATTCAGTAATTGATGAAAAAACTTAGGATTTAGTGGATTATCGTAATAAGATTTAATTTCTCTTAAGAATTTCATTAGTTCCGTAGCATTAAACAATGAACTTGACAATTCTCTGCTAAAAACATCTATTGTTTTGCCAATGAATTCGGAACTATAAGTATCATTAAAATCTGTCTTAGCAATTTCCTTCAAGGCGATTAGAAAGAAAGTTTTATGACGATTTATATCCGCCTTAAGATGTTTTTTAAAACGATCGTAGTAAGCCCTCAAAAGAAATACTCTGGTGATTTTATTGTCAATTGAGCCAAACAATTCCAACAATTCTTTACCATCTTCTCCTACATGCCCATCCTTACAGACTTCAGACATCTTTAGAGCTATTTGCTTTAGTGTTTCTACATCCTCTTTATGTTGATAGGTTTCTCCTGAAGTTGATGCTTCCTTGTAGGCGCTATTTAAAAAAGACAGAAATTGATCTAAGGTCATTCAAGAATTTATTATTGTTAATATTGAGTTTTGAATATTTAATTTTTAATCAGAGATGTCAAGAATTAATCAATTATCTTTTTTAAACGCATTTAATCTGTAGCTTTAAGTGCTATATCTTTTCTTGAAAAGCCATCGCTCCAATCAATTAATTTAATTGCATCATAGGCTTTTTTTCTTGCACCTAAAAAAGAATCATCTTCAGCAACAATATTTAAAACTCTTCCGCCATTTGCTAGAATTTTGCCATCTTTTTTTATGGTGCCGGCATGCAAAACTTTTACATCTAAAATTTGTTTTAAGCTTTCTAAGCCCTTAATTTCAGTGCCTTTTTGATATGATTCTGGATAGCCTTTTGCCGCCATTACAACGCAAACTAATTTTTTATTATTAAATTCAACTTGATATTGATCTAATTTTCCGTCAATTGCAGATTCAATTAATTCAACAAAATCACTTTTGATTCTAGGTAAAATCACCTGCGTTTCTGGGTCACCAAAACGAATATTAAATTCTAGTAATTTTGGTTCATTTTTTGCAATCATTAATCCTGCAAATAAAACTCCTTTAAAAGCGCAGCCTTCATTTTCAAGGCCTTTTAAGGTTGGTTTAATAATTTTTTCAATAATTTTTTGCTCTAAATTTTCATCAATAAAAGGCGAGGGCGCGTAAGTTCCCATTCCTCCGGTGTTGGCTCCTGTGTCGTTATCGCCAACTCTTTTGTGGTCATGGGCAAAGCCAAGGGGAATGAAATTTTTACCATCGCAAATCACAAAATAGCTAGCTTCAAAGCCATCTAAAAATTCTTCAATAATAATTTTTTTGCCGGCTGCGCCAAATTTTCCAGCAAAAATTTCTGTAATCGCAATTTCTGCCTCATTTAAATCTTGCGCAATTATAACTCCTTTTCCAGCAGCAAGGCCATCGGTTTTTATCACGCAAGGAAAGCCAATTTTTTTAGCAAATTCTATTGCAGAATCTTTATCGAATAAAGTTTGATAGATTGCGGTTGGAACATTATTTTTATAAGCAATATCTTTCATAAAAACTTTTGAACCTTCAAGTTGCGAGGCTTTTTTAGAAGGGCCAAAAACTCTGATTTTTTTTGATTCTAAATCATCAACAAGGCCATCAACCAAGGGCTGCTCTGGACCGATAAAAACAAAATCTATTTTCTGATTTTGACAAAAATCAATAATTTTTTGATGTTCATTTTGTTTGATATTATCAATAATATTGGCAATTTCTGCAATTCCTGCATTTTGTGATAATGCGAATATTTCTAAATTTTGTTTTGATTTTTTAAAAGCCTCGCAAACCGCGTGTTCTCTGCCGCCTGAGCCAATTACAAGAATTTTTTTTATCATATTAATTTATATCTGGACTAATTTTATTAGTTAAAGCTTTTCTGCTAATAACATGGCAGAGAAGTAGTGTTGTTAGTAAATTAATTAAAATTATCGCCGCTATTTTTATTGCAGAAATTAAAGAAAATCTTTCAAACTCAATTGCAATTAACATTAAAGGAAAAATATAAAAATTGGTAATTTTTAGAATTTGATTCATTACATAAACATCTTTTGCTCTTAGAAAGGCAAGGGAAGATGCGAATAAACAAATGCCAGAAAATGTTGCGATTACAAAGGCGGCTATAAGCATTTTAAATTTTTTTACGATTAAAAACCAAAAATAATATCGTGGTTAATTCTATTAAAAATAATAAAATTATTATGTCCAAAAT
>CALBSF010000042.1 GCA_937927795.1 uncultured Rickettsiales bacterium | reverse complement strand
TCATGGGTTGGTTTGTTTTTTAAAACTAATTCTTTTTCTAAAAAAATATTAAAATCAAAATTATTATTTTTTAGGAAATTTTTTATTTTTTTTACCTCTGAAATATCGCAGGCTGTGGCAGGAAAAATTATATCAACTATTTGTTTATTTTCTAAGCTCATGATTTTTTATTTACATTAAATGGCTTGTTATTTATGATTGTAAGCTTTCCTATAATCAAAATTTATTTACCAAAAAATGTCAAAAGAAAAAATCATAATTTTTGATACCACTTTGCGCGACGGAGAGCAAGCTCCTGGGGCAACGATGAAATTGGAAGAAAAATTACTGATTGCAAAATCTTTAGAAAAAATGGGTGTGGATGTAATTGAAGCGGGCTTTCCTGCGGCTTCTAATGGTGATTTTGAAGCGGTTAATCAGATTGCAAAAATAATTAAAAATTCTGTGGTTTGTGGATTAGCGCGCGCTAAAAAAAGTGATATTGAAAGAACTTTTGAAGCAATAAAACCGGCCGCAAAACCTCGTATTCATACTTTTATTGCCACTTCACCAATTCATATGCAATTTAAGCTTAAAATGGATGAAAAACAGGTGCTAGAAGCTATTACTGATTCAGTTTCTTTTGCAAGAAATTTATGCGGCGATATTGATTGGTCTTGCGAGGATGCAACTCGTTCAAATCATGATTTTTTATTTAAAGCAATTGAAGTTGCAATTAGCGCTGGAGCAACAACTATCAATGTTCCAGACACTGTTGGATATACAACGCCGCAAGAATATTTTGATTTAATTTTAGCGATTAAAAATAATGTTAAAAATATTGATAAGGCGATAATTTCAACTCACTGCCATAATGATTTAGGACTTGCGGTTGCAAATTCTTTAGCTGGCGCAATGGCCGGGGCGCGTCAAATTGAATGCACAATTAATGGAATTGGCGAAAGAGCAGGAAATGCGGCTTTGGAAGAAATTGTGATGGCGATAAAAACGCGCGGCGATTTTTATGATTTTGAAACTGGAATTGATAGTAAAATGATTTTGAGAATTTCAAAATTAGTTTCTTCAATTACTGGTTTTGCAGTGCAATATAATAAGGCGATTGTAGGGGCTAACGCATTTGCTCATGAAAGTGGAATTCATCAAGATGGAATGTTGAAAAATCGTGCAACCTACGAAATTATGACTCCGCAGTCTATTGGTTTGGAAAAATCTTCTTTGGTTTTAGGAAAATTATCTGGGCGTGCGGCTTTCAAAGATCGCTTAAAAGAGATTGGATATGATCTTGATGAAGAGATGTTAAATAATTCTTTTAAAAAATTCAAAGATTTAGCTGATAAGAAAAAAGAAATTTTAGATGAAGATTTAGTAGCATTAGTGGACGATTCTTTAACAAATAAAAAATCTCATTTTACTTTGATAAAATTGGATGTAAAATCAGTTACAAATCAAGATTCAATCGTTAATATTGTAATTAAAATTGACGGCAATGAGCATGAAGCGAGCTTTGTTTCTAAGGATGGAGCGGTGGATGCAATTTTTAACGCGATTAGTAAAATAATCAATCATCAAGCAAGTCTTGAGCTATATCAAGTTCAGGCGATTACCGGCGGAAGCGATTCTCAGGCTAATGTGGTGGTTAGGTTAAAAGAAAATAATCGAATTTTTTCGGCCAAGGCCTCCAACGCTGATGTTTTAACTGCTTCAGCCACGGCTTATATTAACTGTTTAGATAAATTAAAAAATAAATAATATGTCATTCTTCTCAAAATTTTTCTCTTTCGCTTCAAAGGATATCGCAATTGATCTTGGAACTGCAAATACGTTGGTTTATGTTAAAGGACAAGGCGTGGTTTTAAACGAGCCTTCAGTGGTTGCGGTTTTGCATGAAAATGGACGTATGATTCCTTGCGCTTTTGGTAATACTGCAAAAATGATGCTTGGAAGAACTCCGGCAAAAATTGATGCGATTAGACCTTTAAAAGACGGCGTTATTGCTGATTTTAAAGTTGCGGCAGAAATGATTAAACATTTTATTCGTGAAGTTAATCAAACTAAAAGTTGGCTTGGACCATTAATTATTATTTGCGTTCCTTCTGGCTCAACCCCGGTTGAAAGAAGAGCGATTCAAGATGCCGCTGAAGGAGCCGGAGCAAATGAAGTATTTTTAATTGAAGAGCCAATGGCCGCCGCAATTGGAGCAAATCTTCCAGTTACAGAACCAACAGGTTCAATGATTGTTGATATTGGGGGAGGAACAACGGAAGTTGGAATTCTTTCTTTAGGTGGTATTGTTTATTCAAGATCTATCAGGGTTGGCGGCGATAAAATGGATGAGGCAATTATTTCCTACATTAGACGTTATCACAATTTATTAATTGGGGAATCTACTGCAGAAAAAATTAAAAAAATTATTGGCGCAGCTTGCGCTCCAGAGGAAGGCGATGGCGGGGTAATTGAAGTTAAAGGAAGAGATTTATCAAGCGGCATTCCAAAAGAAATGACTTTAACCGAAAAACAAATTTCTGAAAGTTTAGTTGAGCCAGTTGAACAAATTATTGATGCTATTAAAGTTGCTTTAGAATGCACACCACCAGAGCTTTCTTCTGATATTGTAGAAAGAGGAATTGTGCTTAGCGGGGGCGGTGCTTTGCTTAAAAATTTAGATTATGTTATCAGGCAAGCAACTGGTCTTCCAGTGTTTGTGGCTGAAGATCCTTTGCTTTGCGTGGTTAATGGCTGCGGTAAAGTTTTAGAAAATGTTAAAATGTTTAGAGCTACTTTATTTAGACAGGATTAGTTTTTTTCGCCTCTAAACAATTTTTTACTTATTTAAGTGAAGCAATATCTCAATTTTACTCAAACCAAAATAACCTACAGCCTAAAGCATAGTTTTGGTTTGGTGTTTCATAAAATTGAAACGATATTTTTTAGTTTTTTATGTGTGGTTTTTATTTTATTGTCAAAATTTAATCACGATTTTTCACCAAAAATTTCCGCTGTAATTGTTGATGTTTCGATGCCGATTGTAAATTTTGCGGCCTTTCCTTTTAATGCTACGATTAATGGATTAACCAATTTTAAAGAATTAATAGAGGCTAAAGAAGAAAATAAATCTTTAAAAGAAGAGCTTGATAAATTGCGCTCTTATTACATTCAATCGCTTAATATTCATAACGAAAATAAAGAACTTCGTCAGGCTTTAAATTTTGTAAATTTAAGAGTTACTAAATTTCAAACCGCTAGAATTATTGGCAGAGCAAATCAACTTTTTGCACAAAAAGTTTTTATTGGTGGGGGTCTTGATTTAGGGATTAAAGAAGGAAATATTGTAACCAATAATCACGGGGCAATTGGCAGAATTGCAGAAGTTTTTGATGATAAATCCAGATTAATTTTATTTACTGATGCCACTTCAAGAGTTCCGATTATTACTTCTAAGGCTAGGGCCAGAGGAATTTTGGTTGGAAATAATAGCAGCGTGATGGAAATTTTATATTTATCTAAAAACCACAAAATTGAAGTTGGAGATTGGGTTTTTACCTCTGGCGATGGTGATACTTTGCCTCCTGGAATTTTAATTGGAATTGTAAAAAAAGTTAATGGTAATCAAGTGGATGTTGTGATGGCGGAAGATATTGGTGCGGCTGATATTGTTACGGTTTTGGATTATTAGTGGCGTTCTTTAATCATATACCAAAGTAAAAATCTATTGATGGAAATTGTCTGGATTTACTACCAATAGATTTTAGATTTGGTATATTTTAAAATCTAAATGGCTGATCTGGCTCTAAAGATTGTTGGGCGGCTTCGATTGCTCGAGTAACGCTATCTTTTTTATTTTTTAGAAACTCTTGATTGAAATTTGGATTATTCCATGTTCCCTCTAACATAGAGCGAGTTAGAGTTTTTTCAGGCTCACCTTCATAAGCTGCTATTTCTAATACAGGATTTAGCTCATTTTTATAAAGTTCAATCGCAGATTCTGGGCAGTGGGTTAGGCGTGCGCCTACTGATTCTTCGAAGCTTTTTGAAGTATCGCGACCACTACAAAAGCCATATAGTTTAGAATTTGCTTGGAAATGGGCGGAAAATAGTCTCATTTTTTCTTGTAATTCACTTCCATCTTCCACATCTCTTGCCTGATAGTGCCCAGTAGCAGAATTAAAAGCATTAGCAATTCCACCATTTATTTTGGCGAGATTTATAGCTTTAAGCGCCTGATTATAATCTAAACCAGCTTCTTTGGCTGACATATGTAAAATATGACAAAGCGTCCAATCCATTTCATCAATATCTTTATAAACACCTTTGGCCACCCTAATTTTATTACCTCGATCATTGGTATTATTTTGATTTAATGGATCAAACCAAATAGAGTTTTGGCGAGTTAGTGGATTGTAAAGAGTGGTTGCAACCGAATTTCCAGGAGTTTCGCCTAATCCAAGATTTGACCATTGGTTTCTTAGGCTTTCTTCGGTGACAAGAGGTTTAAAGGGCGCTCTTTTTTCTGGATAATAAATAATTGGTTTTTTTTGATCAAGAGTATCGGCATATTTTTTTAAGTATTTTCTATAGGAATCTGTAGTGTCTTGGTTGCTAGAAAGTAAAGGGTCGTGTGGGTCAATGCTTTCATTGAAATCTGAATCTAGTGAGGTGACACTTCCTTCGTATTCAGTATCTTGAAAGGTCGTAAGCTTTTGAATAAGTTCTTCTATATCTTCTATAATTTTAATATTAGCGCTTTTCTTATAACTAAATTTCTTAAATGCACCAAGTTTTGTTTTTGCAAGATTAAACGCGGTAAGTCCATCAATATCAGGTATATCTTTATTAATTCTCCTTGTAATTAATTTTAAGGCTAGTGCAAAATTATTATTTAAAATTGCCAAATGAAGAGCTGTTTGACCATTTTTGTTTTGGGCATTGATAAAGTCACTAGAATCAGTTCCCTCTGCAACTTTATTCAAAACTTCCAATAAGTTTCTTAGATAGTCGTCATCTGTTTTTAAAGCTGAAGCGGCATAATGAAGTGGCGCATTTCCCCATCTATCAAGTTTGGTAATATCAGCGCCATTTTCTACTAAATTTTTAGCAACTTCTAAATTACCTTCTAAAATTGCCAAATGAAGAGGGGTTTGTCCATTTAAATCAACAATATCAATTTCAGCACCAAGAGCTATCAGCTGAGTAGCAACATCTAAATTTCCTTTTAAAGCGGCTAAATGAAGAGGGGTTCTTTGATTTTTATCTAGGGCATTAATAGTTGTTCCACCTTCAATCAAAGTTTGAGCAATAACTTGATTGCCTTTTAAAATCGCTAAGTGAAGAGGGGTTTGACCATCTTTATTGAGAATATCAAGGTTGGTTCCTTTTGCAATGAAAGTGGATGAAGTTAGATCAGAAGAATCATCTAAAACTGCTTGATGAAGAGGTGTTTGACCATCTTTGTTAAGAAGATGTTTTGCTTTGGCTTGTAGTAAAATTTCGATAATTTCTCTATTTCTATTTTTTACCGCCAAATGAAGAGGCGTATTGCCACTACTATCTCTTTCGTTGATATTACGTCCTTCTGCAATTAGACCAAGCAATAAATTTACGTCATTATTCAAAACTGCCTGATGAATTGTGGAATCGGATTTATTGACAAGTTGCTCGTTATTAACTATTGAGTCTAATAAATATTGCCTCCAAGTATCATGTGGCCAATCTGAAATAATTTTAGCTACATCGATTTTTAAAATATCGCAATTAATGAGTCCAGGATTTGTAGTATTACATCCTGTTAAAGTTTGGATAATGTGTGATATCTTTACTTTTTGCTCACCGGTTGTGATAACAGAATCTTTAATAAGCTGAATGGCAATCCAAGTAAGATCTGTTTTGTTACTGGTGATAGCTTTTTCAAGAAATAAACTTTTAATAAGATCATCTAAAGCAGTTAAAGCTTTGGTGGTTATTGCAGCCTGCTTTTCATTAAATTCCGCAAGTTCTTGGTTTCTAAGTTCTTGGTTTCTAAGTTCTTGGTTTCTTTTTAAAGCGTAAGTTTCTTCTTTTAATGCAATAGTTTTGCTTGGCATCCAAGAGGGATTAAGCATTTTAATTAAGCTGTGATTACCAAATTCACTAACTATTTTTTTCAATGAATCAAAGGCGTTTTCTTGGGAAGAAGTGTCTTTGGAGTGTTGCCATCTTCTAACAATATTTTTTTCTGCGCCAGAATTCAGCAACGATAGAGCATTTAAAAAATGACCACCTCTAATAGCGAAGTAAAGAGGCGTGCATTTAAAAACGTCCAACTTATTTATAGCTCTAGATAGCTCATGCTTGTTGGCGAAGTGTAAAAATAATTCAAGTAATTCTGGTTTGCTGGATGCCAAATGGTGAATAGCATTTTGATCATAAACATCTGTTTTGATTTCAGCTTCATTTTGCAATAAAAAATGAATCATTGCAAGATCTTGCGCTAAAATAGCTAAATCTAAAGCAGTTCTTCCATGAATGTCTTGAGCATTGATATCAATTCCTGAATCTATTAGTTTTTGAGCCATTTCCAACTTGTTTTCACCATGCGCCAATCTGGTTGTAAGTAGGTGCAGTGCTGTTTGATCATGATGGTTAGTGATTTGTGGATTAGCTCCTTTTGATATTAAATAATCAGCTAATGCAAATTGACCATTTAAAATTGCTAAATGAAGAGAGGTCTGTCCAAGACCCCTTGTTTCTTCATTAATGGCTTCAGGGCGTTGATTAATAAAAAAATCAATCAATTCAGTATTGCCAGCCACAGCAGCCAAATGTAAAGCTGTTAATCCATCTCCATTGTAAAGTGAGCAATCAACATTTTCGTAGACTTCTTTTGCCAATTCAGAATTTTCTGCTAAAGTAGCTAGGTGAAGAATGTTGTTTTGATTAATGTCGGTGCTTTTATAAATATCAGCTACAATATCTAGTTTTTCACCATCTTCATCTTGCGCATCTGGGTGTTGAGAATAAATTGCTGAACCCAATAAATAGTTAAATAAACTATTGCCTGGAAAAAAGGCGGATGCACGAAAAATTCTAAAATCAATAATATTTCTGTTTGAGTTAAACATTACCTTATCTTTTGATACATATTCTATCGGCATTGCAAAGCTGGCCCCGCGTGCAATTAAAGTATTAATTATGAATAGAAGATTTTCTTTAATTTTATCGTTTTCTTTTAACCTAAGGTTCTTGATTTTTGCATATTCTAAAACTGCTAAATCAAGAGGGAGCCTCTCATCCCTATCAAAAATATCATTCCTAACCCCCGCATCCAATAATGCTTTGAATAAATCAACATTACCTTCTTTAACAGCAAGATGCAAAAGAGTGTCTCCATTCTCATCTCTTTGGTTCAAAAATTCAGGATCAAGCTTACTCATTAATTCAATAGGGGTCTTAGATTTTGAATTAGGAAGAGAAAGTTCAAATAATCCAGTTTTGATCAGCGCTTTGGAAATTTCTTGATCTCTTCGAATAAGGGCGAGGTCTAAAATATTATCTCCATCTGTGTTTCTCTCATTGAAGAATTTATTAATTTCTTCTTTTTCCTCGGGTGAGGCATCTTCTAATAATGAGGCATCTTCTAATAAAGATAATAAAGCTGTGTAATCTTCTCCTTGAATGGCAGCCTTAATGGCATCTATTGGATTTACGAGTGAATGCATAATAAATTAAATATTGTAAGTAATTAGTTGCGGACTTAATCGATTATTTTTACTTACTATAACGAATAATTTTTTTACCAATTTTTCCTATAGTCTCGGCCTTTTCGATTTTTTCTCTGGTGCAGTGGTGAAAGCAGAAAACTGCGATTGCCATAATGATTATAATCTTAAACATTTTTTAAAATTTTGACTTTTAGTCCCTAATTATCTAAACTTTTGTTTAGACTCTGACATCAATTCTTAAAATTACAACCTCAAAATACATGACTAAAATAAAAAATATCAAAGCTAGACAGATTCTTGATTCTCGTGGTTTTCCAACTTTGGAAGCAGAAGTTCATCTGGAGGATGGTTTTTTTGGAATTGCGGGGGTTCCATCTGGCGCTTCAACTGGAAGTTTAGAGGCTTGCGAGCTTCGCGATGGCGATAGCAGTAAATTTTTAGGTAAGGGTGTTTTTAAGGCAGTTGAAAATGTTAATCAAAAAATTGCTCAAAAATTAATTGGATTTGATGTGTCAAAACAAGATGAAATTGATCAAATTATGATTGATTTAGATGGTTCAAAAAATAAATCAAATCTTGGCGCCAATGCCATTTTAGGCGTTTCTTTGGCGGCGGCAAAAGCGGCAGCTAATTCAAAAAAAATTCCGTTGTTCCAATATTTGGGCGGCAATGAGGCTTGCGTTTTGCCAGTTCCGATGATGAATATTATTAATGGTGGAAAACATGCTGATAATAAAATTGATATTCAGGAATTTATGATTATGCCAGTTGCGGCAAGCTGCGGCTCTGATGCAATTAGAATTGGCGCGGAAATTTTTCAACATTTAAAATCGCTGCTAAAAAAAGATGGGCATAATACAAATGTTGGTGATGAAGGTGGTTTTGCGCCAAATTTAGATTCTGCAAAAGAGGCTTTAGATTATGTTTCTAAGGCAGTTGAAAAAGCAGGATATAAATTAGGACAAGAAGTGGTTTTAGCTTTAGACTGCGCCGCAACTGAATTTTATAAAAATGGCAAATATGATTTGCAAGGCGAAGGGCGCGTTCTTGATGGCGATGCTTTGATTAGATATTATGAAGAATTAGTAAATAATTATCCGATTTTTTCAATTGAAGATCCCTTAAGTGAAGATGATTTTGAAGGCTGGAAAAATATTACTAAAGTTTTAGGTAAAAAAATACAATTAGTTGGCGATGATTTATTTGTAACTAACCCTCAAATTATTGCTAAAGGAATTGAAGAAAATATGGCAAATGCGGTATTGATTAAAGTTAATCAAATTGGATCTTTAACCGAAACTTTAAAGGCAATTAATTTAGCAAAATCAGCAAATTATAATAATATTATTTCGCACAGGTCGGGAGAAACCGAAGATTCTACAATCTCGCACATAGCCGTTGCAACCAATGCTGGTCAAATCAAAACTGGCTCACTTTGCAGATCAGATCGCACAGCAAAATATAATGAATTAATTAGAATTGAAGAATATTTAGGAAGTAAGGCTAGATATGCGGGTAAGTCAATTTTGAAGGCGTTGTAGATTTGTTTGTTATAGTTTGTAAAGACTCAGTTTTAATCATCCGCCCCTTAAGGGCAAATCGAAGAGCGAAGCGATTCGAGGAGGGGTTAGAAATATAAAAAGAAAAGAATTTTAAATTTTTTAATAATTATTTATCAAAACTTTATTTATTTTTTAAATATTTCTAACCCCTCCTCGAAT
>CALBSF010000041.1 GCA_937927795.1 uncultured Rickettsiales bacterium | reverse complement strand
TGGCATCTGGTTTTATTTTTACCACATCGCTGCCACCAGCAATTGCTAAAGCTATTTTTTCTAATATTTCTTATTTACAAAAAAGCGATTTGGAAAGAAATAAGCTTCATGAAAATGTTGCAAAACTTAAGCTGGCTTTGAGCGATGCTAAAATTAATTTTGTTGAAAATCAGTCGCATATTATTTCAATTAAAGTTGGTGATGCAAAAAAATCTCAAGAATTTTCTAAAAGATTGCTTGAAGATTTTGATATATATGTGCAGCATATTAATTATCCTACAGTAGCTAAGGGCGATGAGAGGCTAAGAATTACTATTACACCATTTCATGATGATGAAATGATTTCCAATTTAGTTGCGGCTTTAAAGGCGCTCTAATTTGCAAAATAGCTTTAGAGCCTGTCGTCAAAATCCTTTAGCCTCATATTTAAACCTATTTTTACTTATTTTTTAATAAAATTGCTCAAAATATATCCAGATATTTATCGCAATTTTATTAAAAAAGCGTTAAAAATATGTTAAAATCTGAAACTAAAAGATTTTGACGACAGGCTCTAGATAGTTATAATGATTTTATCAAAATTTAAATAATCAAAAAAATTATGTCAAATAATAATCAAGAAACTAACGAAAAAAAAGTAGTTTTCGGTAAGCCAAAATCACCTTTTAACAATGATCCATTTAATAATCGTGGTGGAAAAAGTGGCAATAGAGGAGCTGCATTTGCTGTTGGTGGTGGCCCAAAAGTAAAGCCAAATACTAGTGGAGCTAGGCCAAAAAATAGTGGCGGCAGCGGCGGTGATAGATAATAATTATGATGTTATAATTGTTGGCTGCGGCGCAGCGGGGTTGATGTGCGCAATTCACGCAGGCAGGCGTGGGCGTAAGGTTTTGGTGGTTGATCATGCTAAAATTATTGGTGAGAAAATTCGTATATCTGGTGGTGGTCGTTGTAATTTTACTAATCTAAATATTTCTGCTAATAATTTTTTATCAAATAATCCTCATTTTTGTGTTTCAGCGCTAAAAAGATTTACCCAATATGATTTTATTGAAATGATAAAAAAGCATCAGATAGCTTATCATGAAAAAACTTTGGGGCAGTTATTTTGCGATATATCAGCAAAACAAATTATTAAAATGTTGCTTGATGAATGTCAGGAAAATGGCGTTGTAATCAGGCTTGAGACAAAAATAGATGAAATTAAAAAATTAGAAAATAATTTTATTATTAAAATTAATCAAGAAGAGCTGAGCTGCGAATCACTGGTGGTGGCAACTGGCGGGCTTTCTATTCCAAAAATAGGAGCGAGTGATTTTGGTTATAAAATTGCTAAACAATTTGGTTTAAATGTTATTAAGCCAGAGCCGGCGCTAGTTCCAATAGTTTTGGAAGATGAGTTGCTGCAAGAAACTAAAAATTTATCTGGCGTTTCAATTCCAGAAATTACTGCAACTTGCAATAAAAAAACTTTTAAAGAAGCGTTGCTTTTTACTCATAAAGGCCTTAGCGGGCCGGTGATTTTACAAATTTCTTCTTATCTTAAATTAGGTGATGTTGTTAATATTAATTTATTACCAAATATCGATGTTTATTCTTGGCTTATAAAGCATAAGCAAGAATCTTCAAAACAAGATATTGGAAATTTAATTGCAACAATTTTACCAAAAAGTTTGGCGTTATTTTTGGTAAATAAGATGAATTTAAAAGGAGTTTTGGCGGAAATTTCAAATCAAAAATTAAAAATTTTGGCTGATTTTATTAATAATTGGCAAGTAATTGTAAAAGATACTGAAGGATTTGCAAAGGCAGAAGTAACTAGGGGCGGCGTTGACACCAATGATATTTCGTCCAAAACTTTTGAAAGCAAAAATATTTCTGGGTTATTTTTTATTGGTGAGGTTTTAGATGTTACTGGTCATTTAGGCGGATATAATTTTCAATGGGCTTGGTCTTCAGGATTTGCAGCGGGGCAGTTTGTTTGATATTTTTTAAATTTAAAAAATTTATTTTTTTACTATACATTTATTTTTTGAAAATGTTATAAACTCTATTTAATTAAATTATCAAAGTTTTATTGAAGGGAGATTTATGACGCCTAAAGGAAGTAAAAGTAGTGGAAAGGGAGCTGCAGGTGGTGGAGCGGGATCTGCTCAAGGAGGAGGGGCTAGAGGGACTTTGGCAGCATCTACCGCAAGTAATAAGAGGGTTTTTATTCCATCATCATTTACTCGAGAAGAGGCGAGAAAAGCATATTCAGAGTTGAATATATTAATTCTAAGCGATGCAAGATGTCCATCAGAAATTATAATTGAATATAATCAATTTTCAGATTTTGAAATTAAACAAATAATTGAGTCGCTGGAAAGTAAAAATATACAAAAACTTAAACTTACAATTTCCAAAGACGAAACTTTAAGCTCAATGATAGAGATGCTTAGGAGTTCAGAATCTTTACGAGATATTGATATTACTTGCGGCGAAGGATGTGGTGAAGAGAAAATACAGGAATTTCGGAAAGCTATCGCAGAAAAAGGAAGTGCGTTTACATCTAAATTGCAAATTCCTCGTCAAGCTTTGTCATTGGATTTGGGTGGAGTTGCTGCAGATGATTTTGTTTTACAGAAGAAGGGCGCTAAGGGTAGAGTTGCCACTCCGGCGGTGGGGGGTCGTGCATTTGCTGCCGCCTTAAATGAAGTCAGAAAAGATAAAAAGCCTGCAAAAAAATCAGTCTTTACAATTTCAGGAAGTTTAGAAGGAGAAAGGCTTTTATCAAGAATGCAGGAGTTAATGGGATTAATTGAAGATCCAGAAAAATGTCCATCAGAAATTACAATTGAAAATGACAATTTCTCAGATGATGAAATTAAGTCAATTATTGAATCATTGCAGGGAAAAAATATAAAAAAACTTAAGTTTAAAGTTTTTACAGATGAGGCGCTGGATTCATTGATAAAGCTAATTGAGGGATCGACATCTTTGCTACAGATTGATGTTACTGGTGAAAATTGCACTGTTAAAAAAGTAAATGATTTGCACAAAGCTATCGCCCGAAAAGAAATTGGCGATAAGAATTTAAACTTTACCAAGCCACCTTCAGCAAAGACTGGCTCTGTTGCAAGGGCGGTGTTGGGTGTGAGAGCTGCAGTCGCCGCTGCTGCGGCGGCAGAGGTGGCCTCCTCATCTTTTAGTCCGCTATTAAATCCAGTTCTTCCTGCGGCAACATCTGAGAGGCCTAAGGGCGCTACTCCTGCTGCCCCAGCGGCAGTAACCTCCTCATCTGCTGGCCCTCTATTAAATCCAGTTCTTCCTGCGGCAACATCTGAGAGGCCTAAGGGCGCTACTCCTGCTGCCCCAGCGGCAGCAACCTCCTCATCTGCTGGTCCTCTATTAAATCCAGTTCTTCCTGCGGCAACATCTGAGAGGCCCAAGGGTGTCACTCCTGCTGCCCCAGCAGCGGAAGAAGAGTCTTTGCCAGAATTTTCTGCTATTGATGCAGCAAGAGCTAGATTTAGTGGTAGGCTAAAAGGCGTGAACGCTATACCTGAAAAAAGAGTTGTGCATTATTATGAATTTTCAAAAGAAGATCTAATAGAAATAATACCTTTGATTAAAAATCCAGAAAGAACAATAATTAACCTTTCGAAAGATTTACTAGATAGTGAAGATACAATATCAATATTACGGGCGATATCTGAGAACCTTAACATTACAGATATTAATCTTGATATTAAAATAAAAAATGATGCGGAGTTTGATGAATTAATAAGTGTCTTGAGTATGAAGCTGGGTCTGCCTTTAAAACGGGTTACCATTTCTTTTGATCCATTATATCAAAATCTAGATAAAATTAAAATATTATTTAAAGGGGTTTTAGATTTAACCAAATCAAAAGGCAAGAAGGTTTTTTTTGCAATCATTGGCAAGGCAAGTGAAGAATTTAAGAAAAGAGAGTTGGATTTTGAAAAATTGTGCACAGATTATTATAAGCTTGGTGGGCTTATGGAGGAGTTTAATACATTTTTTGCAAAACTCTACCAAATAAATCCCAATAGTTATAATCTTATTTTTGATGACTCTGCTCGTGCGAAAATTTTTTCTATTGTAAAATTGTATGAAGGTCTTGATGGTGATTATAATGATTTAGGAATTTGCGCAAGAAGAATAACTACTTTAATTAAGAATATAGAAGCGCAGGAGAAGAGAATTTTTAAAGATATAGATATTGCTCCTGTTATAGCTGGAGGGGGTGTGGGAGCCGGAGCCGGAGCCGGAGCCAGAGTGGGTAGTGTATTAGAAGAATTTGATTCTAGAGCAACTGATGCAGAAAAAATATTGCGAAGAATGGCCGACGATGCAAGAATTAGGGAGGTTGATTATGTCCCTAAAATAACAAATGATTCTGAAATTGATTGTTTAATTAATATTATTCAAGTTAAACCTTTTTTAACAAAGCTCCATATTTCTCTTGACCCGTCATATGCAAATTTAGGTAAAATTAATTCACTATTTAAAGCAGTTTTAAATTCTTATAAAAAAAACAGCGTATTAATTGATTTTAAAGTTGAATCTAATGTGGCTGGAATATCTGAAAAGCAAGGGCAATTCGAATATTTGGTTGCAAAATACAAGTATCTTCAAGGTGAAATTGATCTTTATAATAGTGGTTTATCTGCCACTAAAATTGAAGGTGGCTATAGTTTTGTTTTTAACCAAGCGGCTCGCCAAAGAGTTACGGAAAGTGCGGGATTATCTCAAAATTCTCGGCAAACTGGAGAGGTGGGAACCAAAGAGTATAAATTAGGAACGTGTGCCAGAAGAATAATATCTGTAATGAAAGATCCAAGATTACTTAGCTATGAAGCCACTTTTGATAGAGCGGTAATTAATGTTGGAGCTCCTGGTGCGTCAGTGGGTGGCGCAAATATATTTTCTTTGGGAGTTGGCGCTAGAGGGCAAGTTCAATAATTTTATTTTTAGAAGTTGCGCCTAAAATAATTTTTACATCTCGCTTCTTAATCTTAAAAAAATCAGCTATTAATTCAATAACAGCCTCATTAGCCAAACCATTTTCAGCGATTTTATTTACCTTAATTTTGAAAGAGCGATTGGGGGAATTTTCTTTAGTTTCTTCGATGATTTTATTTTCTTTTGAGCCAGCAATAACTTTTATGGTGATTTTCATCTGAAATTTAAAAAAACCTTGCGCTCTGTTTTAAAGCGCAAGGTTTTTTAATTATTTATGATTTTACTTCTTCTGATGCAACTACTGCACCTTTGCTTTCAACAACTTTTCTTAAATTGCCTAAGCTTTCATCAAATTTAGCGCCAACCATTTCGCTGCAATCGCGGAATAATCCAACCGCTTTAGCAAAAAATCCTTTTTTACCAGTCATTGTCCAGGTAACTAGGGTTTGAGTTGAATTCAATTCTTTTAAAGAAAATTCGCTAGAGCTAGTTGATGCAAAAGGTTTCACCATTTGCAATTCCATTTTAATTGATTCATTTAAAGCGCTTTCGATAATTTTCATGCTTCCTTGGCCAACTTCTTTATTATCAGAAGACCATTTCATAATTGCGCCAACGCCTTCAGAAGAGCCTTCAAATTCGATTTTTTCATTTGGATCAATTTTTGACCAAGCTGACCATTCACTCCATTTGTGAAAATCATTAATATGAGAGAAAATTTTGTCTTTTGTTGCGTCAATTGCAAGATTTCTAGTAACGGTAAAATCAGATGATCTGGTAGAGATGAATATAACTAAAGCTAAAATTGCTATAGATAAAGTAATTAGAATTT
>CALBSF010000040.1 GCA_937927795.1 uncultured Rickettsiales bacterium | reverse complement strand
GGTGTGTTACTGATTTAGAAAAAGAAGAAAGAAAAGATTTATCTCCTTTATTTAACTTGATTTTAAAGCATGTTGAGCCACCTAAATTTGATTTAGATGCGCCATTTTCAATGCTTTCAACGCTTTTAGAGCATAATGCTTATTTTGGTCGTATGCTTACCGGCAGAATTTATTCTGGTCGTGCAAAAAACTTGATGAATTTTAAAGCTATTAACTTGAAAGGGGAAATAGTTGAACAAGGTCGTTTAACCAAGCTGCACGTGTTTAGAGGCGTTGATAAAGTTGCGGTTGAAGAAGCTCAGGCTGGTGATATTGTTTCAATTGCGGGCTTAGAAAATGCTTCAGTTGCTGACACAATTTGTGATTTATCGGTTTCAACTCCAATTAAATCAACTCCGATTGATCCACCAACTATGGCGATTACTCTTGGAGTTAACGATTCTCCGCTAGCAGGAACCGAAGGAAGTAAAGTTACTTCAAGAATGATTCATGATCGTTTATTTTCTGAAGCTGAAACTAACGTAGCAATAAAAGTAAAAGAATCTGATACTAAAGACGCTTTTGAAGTTGGTGGCAGAGGTGAGTTGCAACTTGGGGTGTTAATTGAAAATATGCGCCGTGAAGGTTTTGAGCTTTCAGTTTCAAGACCAAGAGTGTTATTTAAAAAAGATGAAAATGGTGATATTTTAGAGCCAGTTGAAGAAGTTGTGGTTGATGTGGATGATAATTTTAGCGGCGTGGTAGTTGAAAAATTATCTTCAAGAAAAGGCGAAATGATTGAAATGAGACCATCAAGTGGTGGCAAAACTAGAATCGTGTTTTATGTGCCTTCTCGTGGTTTAATTGGATATCAAGGTGAGTTTTTAACTGATACTAAAGGAACTGGGGTTCTAAACCGTATTTTCCACGCTTATGTTCCATATAAAGGCGATATGATAACCAAGAAAAACGGGGCGTTGATTGCAACTGATCCAGGCGAAGCGGTTGCTTTTGCTTTGTGGAATTTGCAAGATCGCGGAACTATGTTTATCAAGCCTCAACAAAGAGTTTATACTGGAATGATTGTTGGTGAAAATTCTAAGTCGGGAGATTTAGAAGTGAATGTGCTTAAAGGAAAACAACTTAGTAACGTTAGGGCTTCAGGAACTGATGAAGCAATTCGTTTGATTCCACCAAGAGAATTAACTTTGGAAGATATGATTACTTATATTTCTGATGATGAATTAGTTGAGGTTACTCCTAAATCACTAAGACTTCGTAAGAAATTACTTGATTCTAATGATAGAAAAAGATTGAGCAGAGGAAGAGAAATGAAGTTTGATTTTGTTCAAGAGTAGGATATGAACGTGTGGACTGGGTTAGAAACCCAGTCCAGCTTAGAGTGCGCGGGTTAGCGTTGCTGAGAATTATCAAAATCCAGCATCGATGAAGTCCGGTCATCCATTAAGTTCCGCATTATCTATTAAGGCCCGTCATCCATTAAGTTCGTAATCCAAAAAGTCTCGTCATCCCATTAGGTCTAGTCATTAATTAAGCCCCATCATCCATTAAGTTTCCGTCATCTACAAAGCCTTATCATCCATTAAACTTTCTTCGTCCATTAAGTCCGTAATCCAAAAAGTCTCGTCATCCTTGATGCGCAGCATCGAGGATCTCGTGCGTTTAGCGTTAATGAGTCAAGACGCACGAGATCCTCGAGCCTTTCAGGCTCAAGGATGACGAGCTGAAGACGGCTAGGCAGGATTATGAGCTGAAGACAACTAGGTGAGATGACAAGCTGAAGATAATTAGTTAAGAATAAAAACCGAAGATAATAACCGAAGATAATAGCCAAGAATAAAAACTACTTCCTAAACATTTCAAGCATTCTGTAAGTTACTAAAAACCCACCAAAAATATTGATTGAAGCGATGATAATTGAGATGAAGCTTAAAACTGCGATTAGTGAAAATTCTTGAGCTGCGCCAAGACAAATTATTGCTCCAACAATTATTACTCCAGAAATTGCGTTAGTTACCGCCATTAAAGGTGTGTGAAGCGCGGGGGTAACTTTCCAAACTACAAAATATCCAACAAAACAGGCTAAAATAAAAGCAGTGATGCCAAAAATAAATGGATCGATTCCAACTGCGTGAATTGAGTGAGTGGCTATTTGATTTACTTGAATTGATATTTCTTCCATGGTTTTAGTTAATTATTTGGTTTTGTAAAAGGTTTAATTTTGCTTAATAACCGATGGACCCCGCAACAAGTGCGGGGTGACAAGTTTTGGAAAGTTCTTTCCCGCAAGTTGTCACCCCGCACTTGTTGCGGGGTCCATCTGCCAAGCATAAAACAATAGGTAGTAAACCCAAAAGCTTTTAAACTTATCTTTAAATATTTAAAAACAAGCATTGTTAAGTATATACTAAGGCTACCTCAAACTTGCAAAATTTTGCCTTAGTATATGGGGGACCCCGCAAGGCGGGGACGCATCTTGTGATGCGAAAAAATAAATTATATACTCAAGTTCGACAGGACTTGAGTATAGAATCCACAAAAGATATTGACTTAAAACTTATTTTGCTATAAAAATCTACACCTCATATAAATTTCTTCATTAAAAAATCCACATCTCATTTTGGGACGTCGCCAAGTGGTAAGGCAGCGGTTTTTGATACCGCCATCCGTAGGTTCGAATCCTGCCGTCCCAACCACCTTATTTCTAGTTAAATAAATTAAATCAAACTCTGAGATATTTCAAGCCCCAGAAAGGGACGGTAGGATTTGAAGCCTTTAAATAGGTTCGACAAATGACGCAGCTTTGCCTTGGCAAAGCGAGTAATTTGGGCGAGCGAAGGCGAGCACAATTTTAGTAATTTTTCTTCAATGAGCAAAGCGAATTTAGAAAAATCTAAAAAATTGCAAGCGCGAATGCGCGCTATCCCGCGAGTTCCAACCACCTTATTTCTAGTTAAATAAATTAAATTAAACCCCAAGCTTTTTTGATTGCCTGATTATCTGCTGGAAAAAGAATTGATAAAGTAAGTCAAAATAAGATTATCGCCTTAGTTAATTACAAAAAAATCTTGTAAATTATCCGTATGCAATTAGAAGAATAAAGATAACTTAATTTATTTATTTTTATGAATATTGAAGAATTACAAGGAATTATTGTTACCCTAGGAAATATAACTAGGACAGAAAATCTGGTTTTGGAGGGGCAAGATTTAGTTATAAAACCTAATGATCTAATGGTTGCCCATAAAGTTGATGGTTACCATAAATCCGTCGTAAAAGTTTCTGTAGAGAACGATACTTTTTCTGGCCTTGTTCTTACTATTTCTACTATGAATCTTGACCCAAAAGCTGACAGGGTAAATCATGTGTTTAAATTTGGTGGTATGTGGGGTAATCAATTGCTTGAATATAATGGAGGGGCTCAAGATGGAACGGCCACTGATTATCCTATTGAATTTAGCGATATATTGCAACAAGGCTTGGCAACTGTGGGTGGCAGAATAGAAGCTATAGCGGCTGAGGAAGAGGCAGCCGATGAGCACAGAAGATTGCAGGAAGCGGTAGTCGATAAGCGCAGAAGATTGCAGAGGGGGCAAGCTATATTGCCTAATCTTGCGCTTTTGAAAGCCTTTATGTTAGAGCAAGTTGTGGCTGAGGGAAGTTTTGTGGAACAACCATTAAAGCTTTTTAAAACAAGCTCAGGAAACGTTTTTTTTTATGAAATTGAAAGAGCTGAAGTTGAGGGAGAAACATTATATGCATTAGTAGCTAAGGAAGGCGATGCGAATATGAGGCTTGTTAAACTAGAATATAAAAAGGATTCTGCAGGAACATTAAAATTAAAAAAAGCAGAAGGTTATACAGGGAAAAGTATTGATCCAAGCAAACCAGACGCTTTCCCATTATTAGATGAAGTTGAATTAGCTTTTTTAGAAAAAGCTGTGGATAAAAATTTTACAGCAATGCTACATGATTTAGAGAGGCATCGAGAAGTAACAGAAGCTAGAAAGACGAAAAAGCTAATGATGGATCAAGAAGAACAAAGAAGAAAGGATGGATTGCAATTGCAATTTCAAGAATTTACAAATAATTTACAGACTTCTTGTCAAGAGATGCTTGAAACCATAGAAGCAAGAAGGGTTTTGGGAGGTTTTCTAGGGGTTGTTAATTTGTTAGAATTAGAAGCAATCAAGCAAGAGTATCGCGCTGTATTGCCAAGGGATGACAGAGAGCTTCAGCTATATCGCGATAAAATTAGTGGCTCGGTGTTTTATGTTACAAAAGATGGTGGTAATGATATTTTTAATTTTTTATCTGAGTCCCCAGATGGAGTTAAAGAAATTTTATCTTTCAACTTAAACAATGCTAGTTTTTCGTATAGCACTGTTTCTTCTGGCATCGCAGAATTTACTTTTGAAGATTATGGTCGTCGTTACAGGCAGCACCCTGTAGCTATTGCAAAAAGCCCTCTTCCTGCCGCTTTGCCTGAAGGCCCTCCTAGAACTGTAGGTCTTATTTCTCGGATTCAAGGCGTCTTAAGAAGGAAAAAAGGGCATTCACTATTAAATGAATCTAGAGAAGGAGTTTATGATGACTCTGATGTTGGTGGGGGAGCTGGTGCCGGAGCTGGAGCTGGAGCTGGTGCCGGAGCTGGAGCTGGAGCTGGTGCCGGAGCGGGAGCGGGTGATACTGGATCGGGCGAGGAATCATCTATTGGAAGTGTTTTCGTTTCAGGTTATTTAAATTGGAGTGGATTTGGTTCTGAATTCAGAAGCGCAATTGGTATAGATGAGTATAGTTTTGAAGATTTTCAAGACCAGGTTCGACTTCTTGTGGCGAAACAACCAACAGGAGAGGCTCGTGAGGATAGAATTTATAGTAAAGGATTGATTGATGGGGAAAGAGCGAATCATATTACGTATAAAATCAGTGATAATTTAAGAATTGCTCGCAAAGATGATAATGACATTAAACTTTTTCTTTGCAAAGAAGAGGGTGGTTATATGCCTGAAGGTGGTTATGAATGCGTTGTTAAATACAGAACTGATAAATACAGAGCTGATAAATCAAGGTTTTATTTGGGTAAAAAAGAATTAACAGAAAAAGTTTTTGCAGATATGAAGCAAAATTCCTCTTTTAGAGAAATGATCAAGAATATAATGGAGGCCAGAAACAAGGCTAGGGAAGAAGATAGTAGGCACAGTTTAGCGCCAGAGCATCCAGTCGCTGGAGCTGGCGCACCTGCTGCGCCAGATTCTTCGCCTGCTCTACCTTTTGCTGGACACCCAGTCGCTGCAGTTGCTGCTCCAGCTGTTGTTGGATCTTCAGGCGTTGAGATTTTTGCTGCAGCTGCCGCTCCTTTTTCACCGGCTGCAGTGCCTAGCTTGCCACCTGTTACCCCACCTAAGATTGGAAATAGGCAGCCTCTTGCCCCCATAAGTGGCACTGGTTCAAATCCATTTGCCCCCGCTGTTCCAGTTCCAGCTCCAATAACCAGTGCGGATGGGGTTTATCAAGAAATATCAGGCAATAGAGCTCCAGATAATCAAGGAGAGCACATGAGAATATCTTTTGCTCCTGCTTCTGAGATTCGAAGAGCTCAACGACAGCAAGATCTGCTTAGTGATGATGCTGCTAAAGATAAGAAGATTAAGTCTGCTTTTTCTATTGTTGTTGCCAGGGGTTCAAAATCGCAAGATATTATTGATAAAATAGATGCGATTGGCATAGCAATAGAAGATTCACTGCAAGAAGCTATTTATTATGCCAAGGAAAAATATCCACAACAACCTAATTTGTCTCTTATGGATGCTCTTGGAATGATAATGGTCGCAAAACATAATGATGGAATTTCACATTTATCTGATGATCAATTCAAAGCTCAACTTAGGGTGGTTTTTTTGGCTTGGGGTTTTGAGGGACCTGTTGTAAATGAAACATTAAATTCAGATGGATATGTTGACTCATTAAGATTAATTTCAAGTAAGTTTCAAGACAATATGAAGGAAGTCGGGTTTTACAGTGGCAATCCTAGATTCGAGCGAGAGGATCCAGAGGCTGTTGAGGCTTATGGTCTTAGAACAAAAAGAATTGATGAGAGGGAGTTGTATAAAATTAATATACCAGATAGGGTTGAGACAAAATCAGTTGTTGATGTAATGAAGGAGGCTTTATCCAAAGTGGATCCTATAACTCCCCCTTCTAGATCAGTGCGTCTGAATCCTCTCTCCAGAGGAGGTGCCTTTCCTTTGGCTCGGGATAGCCGTCTTTTGTAATTATAACCCCCAAACCGTCATTTCAAGCGTAAGCGAGAGGTCTCTTACTTGCTCTTGAAATGACGGTTTGGGTAAAGTCCTTTTTTACCGCCCTTCTGCTCTAGGCGTAATCCTCAAAGAATTAAATAAAACCAAAAGCGAAGATGATGACATTGCAATTGCGGCGGTTAGTGGCACAACGTTACCGCTAACTGCAAAAGGAAGCGCTATAGCGTTATAAATTAAGGCGATGATTAAATTTTGTTTCATTAACAAAATAGATTTTTTTGACAAAGTGATTAAATCAATAATCGGGCTTAATTTTTGATTTTGAATTATAATATCGGCGATATTTTTTGATAAATCAATTGCGTTTAAAAAAGAAATTGAAACATCGGCTAGAGCCAGTGATGGCGCATCGTTAAGGCCGTCCCCAATCATTATAAATTTTTTGTTTTCTGCTTTTAATTTTTCTAATATTTCTAATTTTTTAGTTGGATCTTTTTCAAAATAAAATTCAGTAATTTCTAATTTTTCTGCAATTGATTTAACGTTTTTTTCGATGTCGCCAGATAATAAAATTATATGTTTATTAAGTAATTTTAGCTTTGATATTACTTGCTTGGCATCAGATTTTATTTCATCTTCGAAAATGAAAATTATGATTTTATTTTTTATTTTTAAGAAGGTTTGTTGGGTGGTTGAAGATGTTGTTTTACATGAACCTATGGAAGGGGTTACAAACCCCTTCCAGCTTGGAGTCCGACTAATATCTATAGATTCAAGTTCGCGTGAGCACTGGAAGGGGTTTGTAACCTTGTCCACAAGTTCATATCCGACATCTTCAACTCCGCAAAATTTATCTTTACCTAATCTTACAATTTCATTTTCAAAAACCGCTTCAAGCCCAAGTCCTTGATATTCCTTAACCTCAAGCTCATATAAATCACCCAAATAACTTTCGCAGAGCGCAATTGATAAAGGGTGTTTTGATTTTTTGGCAATTGATGCGGCGATTTTTAGATAATGATTTTTATTATTTTTTTGTGGGATTTCTTGATGCTCATCCAAACAAACTTCAAACACCTCTTTTAACCTCGGTTTTCCAACCGTAATACTTCCAGTTTTATCAAAAACAATCGTTGAAATTTCACTAATTTTTTCTAGCGCTTCACCCGATTTAACTAAAATTCCTTTTTTAGTAAAATAAGAAATCACTAAAGTTTGCACAATAGGAACTGCTAAAGCTAAAGCGCAAGGACAAGTGATTATCAAAACCGCTGTAGCATTCATTAGCGCGGCTTCCCAGCCTTTTTTAAACCAAAATAAAAAAGTTAAAAATGCTAAAATATGAACTAGTGGCAAATAAAATTTCGCAAGACGATCA